>DFKQ01000105.1 GCA_002373875.1 Lachnospiraceae bacterium UBA3641 | reverse complement strand
TACGGCGGCGTTCAGAAGAATGTCGGCCCTGCAGGCTGTGTTATCGCGATCATCAGGGAAGATCTTATAAGGGATGATGTACTTCCCGGAACTCCCACCATGCTTAAGTGGAAGACCCAGGCCGATGCCGATTCGCTCTACAATACACCTCCCTGTTATACCATCTATATCTGCGGCAAGGTATTTAAGTGGCTTAAGAAAATGGGCGGTCTGTCTGCAATGAAGGAGCTTAATGAGAAGAAGGCTAAGATCCTTTACGATTACCTTGATGAGAGCAAGCTCTTTAAGGGTACCGTTGAGAAGGATTCAAGATCTCTTATGAACGTTCCCTTTGTTACGGGTAACGAGGAGCTTGATGCCAAGTTCGTCAAGGAAGCCAGGGAAGCCGGATTAGAGAACCTTAAGGGTCACAGGACGGTTGGCGGAATGAGGGCTTCGATCTACAATGCAATGCCTATCGAGGGTGTTGAAGCTCTGGTTGATTTCATGAAGAAATTCGAAGAAGCCAATTCGTGAGATAATTATAATGAGGTAACTGTTCGGAACGGGAATGTCAAACGATTACACAAGAAAAAGATAACAGAAAGAGAGGAAAGAGACATGTTTAAGTATACATGCTTAAATCCTATAGCCCAGGTGGGACTTGAGAAGTTTACGGGTAATTTCGAAAAGACTGATGACATAAAGGAGGCACAGGGTGTTCTTGTAAGAAGCGCATCCATGCATGATATGGACCTTCCCGAAGGTCTGCTGGCAGTGGCGAGGGCCGGTGCCGGCGTAAACAATATTCCTCTTGACGAATGCGCAGGAAGGGGAATAGTTGTGTTCAATACACCCGGCGCCAATGCCAACGGTGTTAAGGAGCTTGTTATAGCGGGTATGCTGCTTGCATCACGTGATGTTGTAGGCGGTATCAACTGGGTTGAGAGTGCCAAGGGTGAAGCCGATATTGCCAAGATGGCCGAGAAGGAGAAGAAGAAATTCGCCGGAACCGAGATTCAGGACAAGAAGCTGGGTATAATCGGTCTGGGGGCGATCGGTGTAAGGGTAGCCAATGTTGCCAAGCACCTGGGGATGGAAGTGTACGGGTACGATCCCTATATTTCCGTGGATGCCGCATGGAACCTGTCACGTGATATTAAGCATGTGCTTGATATTAACGAGATATATGAGCAGTGCGACATAATCACGATCCATGTTCCCCTTATGGATTCAACAAAGAACACGATCAATAAGGAAGCCATTGACAAGATGAAGGACGGGGTTATAATCCTTAACTTCGCAAGAGACCTTCTGGTTGAAGAGACGGCTGTGCTTGATGCCATCAAGGCAGGTAAGGTGCGCAAGTACGTATCCGATTTCCCCAATCCCACAACGGCAGGTAAGGAAGGTTGTATAGTCATCCCTCATCTCGGAGCTTCTACCGAGGAATCGGAAGATAACTGCGCGAAGATGGCTGTAAAGGAGTTAATGAACTATCTTGAAAACGGTAATATAGTCAATTCCGTTAACTTCCCGGGCTGTGATATGGGCGTATGTGAAAATGCGGGCCGTATAGCGATCATGCATAAGAACGTGGCCAATATGATATCAAGGTTTACGGGTATTTTCGGTGAATCCGGCCTCAATATTTCCGATATGACCAATAAGTCAAAAGGAGAGTATGCATATACAATGATGGATCTGGATGTGCCGGCTTCGGATGATATCGTTAAGAAACTGGAAGCTGTTGATGGTGTTATCAGGGTAAGGGTAGTAAAGTAATAATTTATGATCTTAAAAATTGATGGAAAAATTGATTCAAACAATGCTCAGGCCTTTGAAGAGAAGCTGCTCGGAACACTGAAGGAGGACAAGGATATTGATCCTGTCCTTGACGCGGAAGACCTTTTATATATTTCAAGTGCCGGTTTAAGAGTTCTCATGAAGGCACGTAAGGCATTGGGAAGGCCCTTTTCAGTCATTAATCTGTCACCGGAGGTATACGAAATATTTGAGACCACCGGGTTCACGGATATTTTGGACGTAAGTAAGAAACCAAGGGAAATAACCCTTGAAGGCTGTGAGATCATCGGAAAGGGTTTTTACGGGACGGTGTACAGGATAGATGAAGACACTATAGTCAAGATGTATAATTCGCCCGATGCCATATCGATGATCAAGAATGAGAAGAAGATGGCCAAAATGGCTTTTGTAAAGGGGATTCCTACGGCCATATCCTTTGATATCGTCAGCTCGAACGGCTGCTACGGGTCTGTTTTCGAGCTTCTTAAATCAAAAAGCTTTAATGATATGATCGTGGATGAACCGGACCGGGTTGATGAGATCGTCCGTATGTATACCGGGTTTATGAAAGAAGTCCATCAGACGGTCATGGATCCGGGAACCCTTCCTTATGCCAGAGACCGGTTTATTTATTATCTTGATACGATCGTTGAACTCCTGGATGCCGATACGGCTGATAAATGCAGGAAGCTTATCGAAGCGGTGCCGGATGATCTGCATGTAGTGCATGGTGACATCCAGATGAAGAATGTCATGATGTCCGATAATGAGCCAATGCTCATAGATATGGATACCCTGAGTACAGGCCAGCCGATATTTGACCTGCAGGGGCTCTATGTGACATATATGGCTTTTGAAGAGGATGAGGAAGACAATTCAATTAAGTTTCTGGGGATAGAGACGCAGACCTGCGCTCATATATGGGATGTGATCATAAGGGATTACTACGGAATAACCGATGAAGAGAAGCTTAAGGTAATTACCGATAAGATACGGCTCTTAGCCTATATCCGTTTTTTGCACATTATCAATATCAATCAGGACAGAGACAGTGAGCTGGGACAGATACGGATAAAACACGGGTCAGAACACTTAAGGGAACTGGTAGGGCGTATTGATGATCTTATGATACCATGATCTAAAGCTTGAAGTCGAAATCGGGTCCCAGATCTTCCCTGTATTTGTTTTCGGCTTCGACACCCTGCTCGGATGCAAGGTCCATGTATTTGATAAACACATCTTCAATATTCATATTAAGTTCGGATGCAAGCTCCTCCATTATGGGACGGAGCTTGTTTAACTGTTCCGAAACATGAGTGGTCTGGGGATCGATATCCTTAAGGACCTCCTCCGAGTATTTGTTTATCCTGTCAAGGAATTCCCGGTCTTGTGTTGTCATTTCTTCTCTCCTTTTATTGGTTTTAAATTATGGCTCGTAATATTTTAAAATATATGTAACTATAAATTTATGTGCTGTTCTGAATAGTTACCATAATAACATATAATCAAGCCCGGTTCAAGAACGTATTTTCGATGAACTGTGCCGATGTGATAAAAGATATATATTGTTAATCGCCTTATAATTTGCTACAATATATAGTGATTGTGAAAATTAAGTTAACCGGAGGTTAGTATGGCTAAAATAAGACCCTTTAATGCAATAAGGCCGGCAGCCGGACTGGAAGAGAAGATTGCCGCGTTACCCTATGATGTTTACAACAGGAAGGAAGCGGTGGAGGCCGTAAAGGGCAATGACCTGTCCTTTTTGAGGATAGACAGGGCCGAGACGGCATTTGATGATTCGGTGGACACTTATGATGACAGGGTGTATAAGAAGGCCGATGAGCTCTTCAGGGGCATGCTTAATGACGGCAGCTTCGTTAAGGATGACAGGGCATGCTACTATATTTACGAACTCACAATGGATGGCCGGGCGCAGACGGGTATCGTTGCCTGTGCATCCATAGACGATTATATTAACAGTGTTATAAAGAAGCATGAGAATACCAGGGCTGATAAAGAGGTGGACAGGATAAGACACGTTGATGCCTTATCTGCACAGACAGGCCCTATTTTTCTTGCATATCGAGCCGATGATATCATAAATCAGGTGGTTGATAAGGTTAAAACAGAGCCGGCGGTCAATGATTTTGTTTCCGATGACGGGATAAGACACAGGGTATGGATCATTGATGATCCCACGGATATAAGCACTGTGGAAGCAGCATTTCAGAAGATGGATTCCATATACATCGCCGACGGCCATCACAGATGTGCCAGCGCCGTTAAGGTAGGACTTAAGCGGCGTGAAGAGCATAAAGACTATACAGGAGATGAGGAGTTTAATTATTTCCTGTCGGTTCTTTTTCCGGATGAACAGCTGATGATAATGGATTATAACAGGGTTATAAAGGATTTAAACGGACATTCCGAAGCAGAGATACTGGATGCATTGGGCAGGATGGGCAGCCTGCAAGAGAGGGGAAGTGAGCCCTTTAAGCCGGAGAGGAAGGGACAGGTTTCAGTCTATACGGAGGGGAAATGGTATTCGCTTGATTTCGATAAGAGGTATCTGTCGGATGATCCTGTTAAGGGATTGGATGTATCGATCCTTCAGGATAATGTCTTAGAGCCCCTGTTTGGGATAGAGGATCCCAAGACTGACAAGAGAATTGATTTTGTGGGAGGCATAAGGGGACTGTCAGAGCTTGAGCGACGGTGCGCAAGTGACTGCAGGATTGCCTTTGCCATGTATCCGACTTCCATAGCAGAGCTCTTTAAGGTTGCCGACGCGGGGCTTTTGATGCCGCCCAAGTCAACCTGGTTTGAACCAAAACTCAGAAGTGGGTTATTTATACATGATATATCATAAGGAGGGACCCTTCAGGGAGGATTCCTTACCGAACATATCATAAGGTATTTGATGAAGGAGAAGCAAATGGACAAGAAGCTGTATAAGATGATGGACTGGGCAAGGATTGAAGGGCTGGTTTACTCGGAAGAAGATGAACCGCATGACTTTCTCGGCGGACACTATGTTCCGGGAGGTATCCTTATCCAGGCTTATCTGCCGGGCCTTGACAATATAAAGAAGGTATGTGCCATTGTCAGGATCGGGGATGTGTTTAAAGAGCATACCATGGAACTTATGGATGAAACCGGGTTTTATGCGGTTCTTGTAAGGAGCCTTAAGAAGGTTAAATACAGCTACTATTATAAGATTTATACAACAGACGGTGAATCCTATGAGTTGTATGATCCATACAGCTTTGCCCCCACAGTATCGGATAGCGATATAAAGAAGCACAATGCAGGTATCCTGTATGATTCTTACATGGTGCTGGGAGCGCATCTTAAGACGATAAACGGTGTCAAGGGTGTTTCATTCGCGGTATGGGCCCCGGGAGCGGTCAGGGTGTCGGTCGTAGGTGATTTCAATAACTGGGACGGCCGCAGGCACCAGATGAGAAGGCTTGCTGAGGGAGGGATTTTTGAGATATTCATTCCCGGCGTTAAGGAAGGCGCGGTATATAAATACGAACTCAAGCTTAAGGGTGATATTATCAAGTTCAAGGCGGACCCTTATGGGTTCGGAGCCGAACTTCGCCCGGCAACGGCATCTGTTGTAAGGAATATAAGCGGTTTCAAATGGACAGACAGTGAATGGGTTGAGAGAAGGAAGGAATTCCAGGGCAAGGATAAGCCCATGAGTATATATGAAGTGCATTTGGGATCCTTCAGGAAGCCCGATGACGGCAGGGAATTCTATAATTATCGTGAGCTGGCACCCATGATAGCCGATTACGTACTTAAGATGGGTTATACCCACATAGAGGTAATGCCCGTGATGGAGCACCCGCTGGATGAATCCTGGGGCTATCAGGTGGTGGGGTATTACGCACCCACAAGTCGTTACGGAACTGCGCAGGATCTTATGTATTTTATGAACTATATGCATGAAAAGGGGATAGGAGTCATCCTTGACTGGGTACCTGCCCATTTTCCCAAGGATGATCACGGACTTGCCGAGTTTGACGGAACCTGCCTGTATGAGCATCTGGACCCCAGACAGGGGTATCATCCTCACTGGAAGACATCGATCTACAATTACGGCCGCCCCCAGGTGAGCAACTACCTCCTGGCCAATGCTCTTTACTGGCTTAAGGAGTATCATGCCGACGGTATCAGGATGGATGCCGTGGCCTCCATGCTTTACCTTGATTACGGCAAGCAGGACGGCGGCTGGGTTGCCAATATCTACGGCGGTAATGAGAACCTTGAAGCGGTTGAGTTCCTTAAGCATTTCAATTCGATCCATGAGAAAAATGATGACGGCACCATAGTCATTGCGGAAGAGTCAACCGCATGGCCGAAGGTATCGGGAAGTCTTAACGAAGACGGTCTGGGATTTGATTATAAGTGGAATATGGGCTGGATGAATGACTTTACCGAATTTATGAGATACGATCCTCTTTTCAGGACAGGTCATTACACAGAGCTGACCTTCAGCATGATCTATGCTTATTCGGAGAGGTTTATCCTTGTATTCTCACATGATGAAGTGGTACACGGCAAGTCATCGATGCTTGCCAAGATGCCCGGCAACAACTGGGATAAGTTCGCCAATCTCCGCGCGGCCTACGGCTATATGATGACCCATCCGGGCAAGCTTCTGTCCTTTATGGGGCAGGATTTAGGCGAATGGGATGAGTGGAATGAGAAGAGAAGTGTTGAGTGGGATCTTCTGCAATATGATGAGCACAGGCAGTTGAACCTCTATGTTAGTGATATGCTTAATTTTTACAGGTCTCATCCTGCCCTGTATGAGCATGATAACGAGATCGAGGGCTTCGAGTGGATCAATAATATCTCGGCCAATGAATGTATTATTGTCTTCCTGAGGAAGTGCGAATCGGAAACCCTTCTTGTCGTATGTAATTTTGCCAATATCTCAAGAGACCAGTATAAGATTGGCGTTCCCTTCCCGGGCAAGTATAAGGAGATATTTAATTCGGATGATGTTAAATACGGTGGAACCGGCTATGTGAATCCGAGGGTCAAGATAAGCAAGGTTGATGAATGCGACACAAGGCCCGATTCCCTGAGGATAAAGGTTGCACCCCTGTCGGTGACCGTGTTCAGGTACGACGGTCCCGCACAAGCCAGGAAGGCACCGGTCAAAAAGACCGCAAAAGGTAAGAAGAAGGGAAAAGCTCCTGCAGGTAAGGATTTAAGGCACGAACTGGAAGATAAATATATTAAGGAAGAACGGGGACTTTAGGACATATGACGGGTGAAGTTAGTGATGTAACGGCTGATGTTACAAAGGAACTGACAAGATTCCAGAGGTATACCCAGGGACTTGTGGACAACGCCCTGAATGCGGGAACCAAGGTTATCATAGTGATAATCCTTTTCTTCATAGGAAGGTATGTCATCCGGATTATCAGAAGGCTTGTCAGGAAGTCGCTTGAGAAGAGCAAGGTTGATAACGGAAATATCAACTTCATAGATGCGACGGTAAAGGTTATCCTCTACATTCTCCTGATAGGACTGCTTGCGGGATATTTCGGTGTAGAGACCGCATCCATAGTTGCCGTGCTTGGTTCTGCGGGACTTACGATAGGTCTTGCCTTCCAGGGGTCATTAAGCAACTTTGCCGGCGGCATGCTCATACTCCTTACCAAGCCATTTAAGATGGGTGACTATGTGGTCGTGTCGGGAGTGGGAGCCGAAGGAACGGTGGATGATATCGGAATGTTCTATACCAGGCTTAAGACCGTTGATAACAGGTCGATCGTAGTTCCCAACAGTGTTGTTTCCAACACCACGCTTACGAATGTGACTTTTTATGATGTCAGAAAGCTTGAAGTCATTGTCGGTGTTTCCTATAAGAGCGATATCGACAAGGTGAAGAGGGTATTATCGGAGCTTCTTGATAAGGAAAGCTTCGTTGTACATGATAAGGAGAAGCAGATTTTTGTCAATGAACTGAATTCAAGCAGCGTTGACATAGGAATGAGGTTCTTCGTCAAGAAATCGGAATACTGGGCATCCAAGTGGCAGATACTTGAGGATATCAAGAAGGAGTTCGATGATCAGGGTATTGAGATACCCTACAATCAGCTTGATGTGCATATGGACGGCCCTGCGACGGATTCTTCGCTTCGCTCGGAATGACGATTTGTGTAATACCGTGATTTATGGTATTATTTATCAGGTTTAAATGTTTGACCGGATGATATAACGGGAGGTTTTGTATGACATCATTTCAGGCTATTATAATGGGTATAATCCAGGGACTGACAGAATTCCTGCCGGTGAGTTCTTCTGGACATCTTGCGATAATACGGAGCCTGTCCGGGGCTGATATGGAGGGAGGAGTGCTCTTTGAAGTCCTTCTGCATGTGGCGACTCTGGTTGCGGTATGTGCGGTTTATCATAAGGATGTTTTAAGGCTGGTGGTTGATTTCTTCTCGATATGTGCTGATTGCTGTGTGAACATCGGAAGGTTTTTCAAGAACATATCGGCTATTAATAAACAGGAATATAAGGTCATTAATTCGACAACGGGCAGGAAGCTGGTCCTGATGCTTATCGTATCAACCGTACCTACCGGTCTGATGGGGATTCTGCTTGATGATGTTGTGGAAGCGGTATCATCCAACCTTCTTGTTATCGGGCTGTGCCTTCTTGGTACCGGCGGCATACTCTTTATATCCGACCTTATCGATAAGGGAAGCAAGAAGCAGAAGGAAGCGAACTTCGGTGATGCAATGCTTACGGGCATGGCACAGGGCTTTGCGGTTCTTCCCGGCCTGTCAAGATCCGGTACTACCATAACCGCGTGCCTGTTATGCGGCTTTGACAGGAGGTTTGCAGTTAAGTATTCATTCCTCATGTCTATTCCCGCAATACTGGGAGCCCTTGTACTGGAGCTTTTTAAGCTGCCTGATTCGGGCGGCCTTTCGGCACCGGCCGGAGCCTGTGTTGTTGCAATGATTTTGGCTGCGGTTTTCGGGTTTTTCGCACTTAAGGTTGTGAATGCGCTTGCTGTCAACAAGAGGTTTAAGCCCTTCTGGATATATTGTTTTGCACTCGGGGCTATATCAATAATAGTTTTTCTTATTAAGCTGTAAAACAACAGGAGGTTTGAGGGAACCTCCGTGAGTATTTAAGAGGTAAATAATGGCTGTGGGGTCATCAACAAGGAAAAAAAGCAGCCCGGGAAGGGGAAGGAGCAATGCTTCCGGAAAAAGTACGGGCAGAAATACAGGAAGAAACAGTAGAAGCGGGAAGAATGCTTCATCAAGGAAGAATAGGGGCACAAATGACGGATTGCTGAAGGAGATCGTCCTTATAACGGTGATAGCTTTTTCGGCGCTTCTGTTTTTGGGTAATCTGGGATTTATAGGGACACTGGGTGAGTTTATAAGCAAGCTGCTCTTCGGACTGTTTGGTTATGTGTCTTATCTGGTTCCGGTTGCGCTCGTTTTATCTGCGCTGATGTATGTATCCGATAGGGATAACACGGTTACCATGGTAAAACAGTGGTCAGGACTGGTCCTGGTCATAGTACTGTGTGCCTTTTCGCAGATATTGTTATTTAAAGATGATGTCGAGATAAGCCGCATAGGTGACTATTACGAAAAGTGTTCCAGTCTTAAGTGCGGGGGCGGTATCCTGGGCGGGGCCGTAACCATGCTCCTTGAGAAGGGGATAGGTATGGTGGGCTGTGTGATCGTACTGATAGTCATAGCCCTCATATGTTTAATGCTCATCAGCGAAAAATCCTTTATAAACGTTGTTCGAAGCAGTGGCAGAACGTTATATGATAACGCCTGTAATGATATTGAGCGCCGGAGGATCAGAAGGGAAAACGAGCGCCCGATAAAGGAAGAACGCAAAAGGTTACGTAATGAAGAACTTAAACAGAGGCGTATCCTTGAAGAGGAAGAGAGAAGGGCGAGAGTTAAGGAGCGAAACGAAAGGCTTAAGCAGCGCGATCTTGAAAGGCTTGAGCGAAGAATGGAAGAACAGCGCCTTTTCGAAGAGAATCTTAAGAAGAAGGAAGAGGGCAGCTTAAGGATGGACAGAAAGGTATCGGGCGTTATGCTTGACACCAGACTTGCCGATAATCCCGTTAAGGCCGATGTTATGGCTGTAAATGATGACATACATGAGATTTCAGCCGATATTAACGCTGTTGATACAGGTGCGTTATTTAATGAAAATGCTGATGACGGTGATATAAAGGAGATATATTCTCCGGCATTCGGTAATGAGATCAATTTAAGATATGAGAATGTAAGGTCAGACCACCATATAGCGGTTGATCCCGAGGAGATTAGGAGAACGCTTGGAGATACGGATGAGATCGAGAGCGCGATAATCAATGAGGCACTTCATCTGTCAGATGAGCATGACTATGAGAGACCTGTTTCCTATGAAGCATACATCGAGCCGTATGAAGACAGCCATTCAGACAGGATTGAGAGCGGCAGCAGTGATCTTACAGATCACGGATACAACAGAGATCATATAGAAAGCACAGACAACATAGACAGTATAAAGGCCGGGGACGACGATACAGGGAACCTTGATCAGGAAACAGAGGATCCGGTATTTGAGGACTATGAAAGCAAGGATACTTCCGTAAGCGAATATATGAAGCCTTCGGTTTCGGTTGATGAGGCGGCGTATTCCAAGGCCGATGACAAGCCGTCACGCAAGCCCCCCCGGGATGTTAAGAAAAAGGATTTCAGGTTCCCGCCGGTATCTCTTTTAAAAAAGGGGAATACGGATGCTTCGGGTGATTCCAGGAAGGTTCTTAACGAGAAGGCCGAGAGGCTTAAGGAGACCCTTAAGGAATTCGGGGTAGGGGTGACCATGACGGGATATACGCAGGGGCCTGCCATAACCCGGTTTGAAATGAAGCCGGACGTGGGGGTTAAGGTCAGTAAGGTTCTTAGCTTAAGTGATGATATAATGCTAAGCATGGCCGCCAAGAACGTGCGTATCGAGGCACCTATTCCGGGTAAGTCATTAATAGGTATAGAGCTGCCCAATGAAGAGAATACCGCGGTAATGTTCCGTGACCTTATAGAGAGTCAGGAGTTCAAACAGTCGGAGAGTAAGTTAAGCTTTGCCGTGGGCAAGGGACTTAGCGGTGAGACGGTGGTGGCCGATATAGGCAAGATGCCCCATATGCTCATTGCCGGTGCGACCGGTTCGGGTAAATCGGTATGTATCAACACTCTTATAATGAGTATACTCTACAAGGCCCGGCCCGATGAGGTTAAGCTCATAATGGTGGATCCCAAGGTTGTGGAGCTGTCCGTCTATAATGGAATACCTCACCTTATGATACCTGTGGTAACAGATCCCAAGCAGGCAGCGGAAGCCCTTAAGTGGGGCGTTGTGGAAATGGATGACCGTTATAACAAGTTTGCGCAGTTCGGGGTCAGGGATCTTAACGGATATAATAAGAAGGTTCAGGGAATGACGGATGTTCCCGAACAGGACAGGTACAAGGTACTTCCCAGAATAATAATAATAGTGGATGAGCTTGCGGACCTCATGATGGTTGCCAGCAAGGAGGTCGAGGAATCCATTTGCCGTATAGCCCAGAAGGCAAGAGCCGCAGGAATTCATCTGGTTATAGCGACCCAGAGACCAAGCGTTGATGTGGTAACGGGACTTATCAAGGCAAATATGCCCAGCCGTATAGCCTTCTCCGTAAGCAGCGGAACAGATTCGCGTACAATACTTGATATGGTTGGAGCCGAGAAGCTGCTCGGTAAGGGTGATATGCTGTTTTATCCCCAAGGATATACCAAGCCGGCAAGGGTTCAGGGGGCCTTCGTTTCGGATCAGGAAGTAAATGATGTGGTCGACTTCCTCAAGGAGCACAGCGGACAGGAAGGCTATGATGAAGAAATAACACAAAAGATAAAGAATGCTTCAACCGCAGCCTCGGATGCGTCCGGTTCAGGAGCCGGCGGTAATGCTCCGGGTGGAAAGGATGAACTCTTTGTTGAAGCCGCTAAGGCCATAATTGATAAAAATAAAGCCTCTATCGGCATGCTTCAGAGACTTTTCAAGATTGGTTTCAACCGTGCGGCCAGAATAATGGATCAGCTTGCCGAGGCAGGAGTCGTTGGTGAAGAGGAAGGAACCAAACCCAGGAAAGTTCTGATGAGCGAGGAGCAGTTCGAGTCATATATAGAAGAATATTTGTAATTGTTCAGCACAGTCCGAAGCACTTGCTGCTGAGGACGTAAGAACATGACAGGGGAGTGAGTATGCCCTTTGCCGAAGGCAAATCTGCATGGGCATACGAATCGTATCTGTGAAGGTACTGAACAGATACCGAGTGTTTATAGAGAAAGAAAGGGATAAATATGAAGTCAGATATTGAAATAGCACGAGAAGCATCCATGCTTCCCATAAAGGAAGTGGCCGCAGGGCTCGGTATTACAGAGGATGATATTGAGCTTTACGGTAAGTACAAGTGTAAGCTTACCGACGGATATCTTAAGAGGATACAGGGCAATAAGGATGGGAAGCTTATTCTCGTGACTGCCATAAATCCGACACCTGCGGGTGAAGGGAAGACCACCACTTCCATCGGTCTTGCCCAGGCCTTCAATAAGCTTGACAAAAAGGCTGTACTTGCCCTGCGTGAACCGTCACTGGGGCCTTGCTTCGGTGTAAAGGGCGGAGCAGCCGGAGGAGGATATTCGCAGGTTGTGCCCATGGATGAACTGAACCTTCATTTCACGGGCGATTTCCATGCGGTAACAGCTGCCAACAATCTGCTGGCCGCTATACTTGATAATCATATCCAGCAGGGCAATGAGAAGGACATAGATACAAGACAGGTAGTATGGAAGCGGTGTGTTGACATTAATGACAGGGTACTGCGAAACATAATCGTGGGACTGGGTGAGAAGACTGACGGTTATGTCAGGGAGGATCATTTCGTAATAACGGTTGCCTCCGAGATAATGGCAGTTCTGTGCCTTTCCGAAAACCTTAAGGATTTAAAGGACAGGCTGTCAAGAATGGTTGTAGCCTATAATCATGACGGCAATCCCGTTACGGCAGGTGACATAAGGGCAGTGGGTGCCATGGCGGCACTTTTAAAGGATGCCATAAAGCCCAACCTTATCCAGACACTCGAGAACACACCGGCCTTTGTACATGGCGGTCCCTTCGCCAACATAGCTCACGGTTGTAATTCAGTCATTGCCACAAAGGCAGCACTTAAGATGGCTGATTATGTTATAACGGAGGCAGGCTTCGGAGCAGACCTTGGAGCCGAGAAGTTCTTCGACATAAAGTGCAGGGCAGCCGGACTTCATCCGGATGCATGTGTTCTGGTGGCAACGATCAGGGCCCTTAAGTATAATGGAGGCGTTAAGAAGGAAGATCTTGGAGAAGAGAACCTTGATGCCCTGAAAAAGGGTATCGTTAATCTTGAAAAGCATATAGAAAACCTGCAGCAGTACGGGGTTCCGGTAGTGGTAACGCTTAATTCCTTCATGACCGATACCGGGGCTGAGGTCAAGTTCGTGGAGGACTACTGCAGAGAGAAAAACTGCGACTTTGCCCTGTCGGAAGTATGGGGAAAGGGCGGAGACGGAGGCATTGAGCTTGCAAAGCAGGTCCTTAATACTCTTGATAATAAAAAGAGTGATTTTAAACCCATATACGATCTTGATATAACGATCGATGAGAAGATCAGAACACTCGCGACAAGGATATACGGCGCGGATTCGGTTGATTATTCCGCCAAGGCAAGGAAGCAGATGGCCGAGCTTGAGAAGCTGGGATTTTCCTCTCTTCCTGTCTGCGTTGCCAAGACCCAGTATTCCCTTTCGGATGATGCGGCTCTTCTCGGAAGGCCGCAGGGCTTCAACATAAATGTAAGGGAAATGTACGTTTCGGCCGGGGCAGGCTTCATTGTTGTCGTTACGGGAAATATCATGACCATGCCCGGTCTGTCTAAGAACCCGGCAGCATATAATATAGATGTGGATGATGATGGCAATATCACAGGATTATTCTGAAGATTATGCATGGGCAGTACAGAAAGGATGAATATTATGGCTAGGATAATAGACGGTAAGGCAATATCACAGAAGATAAAGGATGAACTTAAGGAAGAGGTCGCAAGGCTTAAGGCGGAAGGGAAAACCGGATGTCTGGCCGTTATCCAGGTGGGAGATGATCCGGCTTCAAGCGTATATGTAAACAACAAGAAAAAGGCATGTGCCTATATAGGTATTGATTCGCAGAGCTACGAGCTGCCGGCCGAAACAACACAGGATGAGCTTCTTGAGCTTATCGACAGGTTGAATGACGATCCGCATGTCACGGGTATACTCTGCCAGCTTCCCGTACCGGATCATATCAATGAGGATACGATAATCAGAAGGATATCACCCGATAAGGATGTGGACGGTTTCCATCCCATGTCGGTCGGAGCCCTGTGCATAGGTGAGAAGGGCTTCGTTAGCTGTACTCCGGCCGGCATAATCAAGCTCCTTGAGTATTCTGATATAGATATTGAGGGGAAGGAGTGTGTGGTTATCGGAAGGAGTAATATAGTCGGTAAGCCCATGGCCCTTCTGCTCCTTAGGAAGAACGGAACCGTAACAGTCTGCCACTCAAGGACAAAGAACTTAAAGGAAGTGTGCAAAAGGGCGGATATTCTTGTAGTTGCGATAGGTAAACCCAAAATGATAACGGAAGAATACGTTAAAGGCGGAGCCGTAGTGATAGATGTCGGTATACACAGGATGGACAACGGTAAGTTGTGCGGTGATGTGGATTACGACAGGGTAGAACAAAAATGCAGTGCCATCACGCCCGTTCCCGGCGGCGTGGGACCCATGACCATTGCCATGCTTATGTACAACTGTGTCAGTGCCATAAAAGAGAAATGAGATAACTTATGATATGTCCTAAATGCGGGACCGCCATAGATGAAGGGTATATGTATTGTCCCAAATGCGGCGAGGAAGTGATCATGGTTCCGGACTTCGAGGTAGAGCTTGAAGAGGGGATCGAGCAGACCATTTCCGAAGTTGCCGAGCTTATGGCGGATTCGGCCATGGGAGATATGGAAGATAGATCTGTCCCGGCCGAAAACAGCAAGAATACGATAAGCCTTAAGATCAAGCTCCTGATCGCTGCAATGATAGCGGTCGGGCTTGTTTTGGTTGTCGGAATAACATATATAGTAAAGCAGGTAAGGAACTATTATTCCTTCGATGAGCAGTTTGGCAAGCTGTCCGTGGAATTTAAGGCAGGTGATTACGAAGCTGCCATAAAAACTGCCAGACATGTGATCTCCATAAATCCGGATGATGAAAGGGCAAGGCTTCTGCTTGCGGATTCATATTTTTCACTTGAAAAATATGATGAATCCATAGCAGTGCTTAATGAACTCCTTGATTATTTTCCAAAGGATAAAAGCATTTACGAAAGGCTTATTGCGAATTATGAGCTGGAAGGTGATGTGGATTCGATAATAAGGCTGTCAAAGCGGGCTGATCCGTCGACCTACAAGGCGCTTTTTTCGGTCTATGTAAGTGAGGCTCCTCAGTTCAGTGAAGAGGGAGGTAATTATTACGGAAGACAGGCCATAAAGCTTATGATACCCGGAAACGGTACGATCTATTATACACTTGACGGAAGTTATCCGGATGAAAAATCCGAGGTTTATACCACACCAATAGTCCTTGATGAGGGCGAAACAACTATAAGGGCTATCCATGTGAACGATAAGGGGGTAAAGAGCGAAGAGGCCAGCAAGACCTACAATATCATCAAGCCTGCTACCGAAACGCCCAGGGTCCTTACCCGGTCCGGAGATTACAGCATCCCCCAGCTCATTAAGGTGGCTGATACAAGGGCAGGAACCGTATATTATACAACAGACGGTACCGATCCGACGGTTGATTCCAAAGAATATGAGCCGCCCATCCCCATGCCTCTGGGTAAGAGTGAGTTCAGGTTTGCGATCATTAGCGATTCGGGAGAAGCAAGCGATACAGTCAGTGCAGAGTATAACCTTAATATAAGCGGTATTGATAAAGAATATGCGGCAGGTCTTGTGCAGCTTACGCTTATGACGAAGGGGCATGATGTGACAGGTCATGAATTCAGCGCAAAATACGGATATTCACAGGGGTCGAGGAGCTATTATATCATTGAAGAATATGAGGGCGGGAAGCGGCTTAATACGGTTTTTGCGGTTGATGCCCAGACCGGTGAGGTTTATACAATCACAAGGAACGGCGATAAAGGTGATTATGATTTTGGAGTTGTGAATTAAAAATAGATTGCATTTTTTATCGTGTGAATATATATTGTTTAGTGATGTATTTGAAACATAAACAGGAGGAAGTCTCAATGTATAAGATTTTAAAGGCCGAAATGCTTGCAGAAAACATTTTTCTTATGGATGTTGAAGCAAAAAGAGTTGCCAAAACATGTCTGCCCGGCCAGTTTGTGATCGTTAAGATCGATGAAAAGGGGGAGCGTATTCCCCTGACCATATGCGATTACAACAGGGAAGCAGGAACGATCACTATCGTAGTCCAGGTTGTCGGTGCATCGACGAAGCGTATGGCTGCCTTAAAAGCAGGCGACAGCTTCAGGGATTTCGTGGGTCCTTTGGGACAGCCATCGGAATTGTGTCATGAGGATATTGCCGCACTTAGGAATAAGAAGATACTCTTTGTGGCAGGAGGTGTCGGAACAGCACCCGTTTATCCCCAGGTGAAGTGGCTTAAGGAAAACGGAGTGGATGCTGATGTAATAGTAGGAGCCAAGACACAGAGCCTTCTTATACTTGAGAAGGAGATGGAGAAGGTTGCCGGCAACCTGTATATAACCACCGATGACGGCTCATATAAGCGTAAGGGTATGGTTACAGAGGTCATTAAGGATCTTGTTAAGGAGCAGGGTATAAAATACGATGTATGTATAGCGATCGGTCCCATGATCATGATGAAGTTCGTATGTCTTCTGACCAAAGAGCTTGATCTTCCGACTGTTGTTTCTCTTAATCCCATAATGGTTGACGGTACGGGAATGTGCGGAGCCTGCAGGGTTACGGTGGACGGTCAGGTTAAGTTCGCCTGTGTTGACGGACCTGAATTTGACGGGCACAAGGTTGATTTTGATCAGGCCATGAAGCGTCAGCTGCTCTATAAAACAGAAGAAGGCAGGGCAATGCTTGAGGCTGAAGAAGGCGATACCCATCATGGGGGATGCGGTAACTGTTAGGAGCACCGATTTGAGAGCACCGATCTGCCCGGCAGATTCTGAACCGGTGCGACGAAAAGCCACCGAAGGAATGTGCGCGGGCGTTACAATATGGAGGAAAAAAGATGGAAATAGATGTTTTAAAGAGGGTTCCCATTAAGGAGCAGGATCCCACGGTAAGAGCCACCAACTTTGAAGAGGTGTGCTTAGGTTACGATAAGGAAGAGGCAATGGGTGAGGCATCAAGATGCCTTAACTGCAAGAACGCCCAATGCGTCAAGGGCTGTCCTGTTGCCATTGATATACCGGCTTTTATCCATGAAGTCAAGGAAGGTGAATTTGAAAAGGCCAGCAGGATCATATCCGAAGCTTCATCATTGCCTGCAGTATGCGGGCGCGTGTGCCCTCAGGAGAGTCAGTGTGAGGGCAAGTGTATAAGAGGCTTTAAGGGAGAGCCCGTTTCCATAGGTAAGCTTGAACGTTTTGTTGCGGACTGGGCAAGAGAGAACGGTATCAAGCCCGAGGCTCCCGTTGAGAAGAAGGGTAAGAAGGTTGCGGTAATAGGTTCGGGTCCCGCAGGTCTTACATGTGCCGGAGAGCTGGCCAAGATGGGCTATGATGTGACCATATTTGAAGCTCTCCATGAGGCCGGAGGAGTTCTTGTTTACGGAATTCCCGAATTCCGTCTTCCCAAGAAGAAGGTTGTGGCAGCCGAGATAGAGAATGTTAAGGTTCTCGGTGTCAAGATAGAGACTAATGTTATCATAGGCAAGTCGGTAACAATAGATGAGCTTATGGAAGATGAAGGCTATGATGCCGTATTTATCGGATCGGGCGCAGGACTTCCCAAGTTCATGGGAATTCCCGGCGAGACTGCAAACGGTGTGTTCTCTGCCAATGAGTACCTTACCAGGAGCAACCTTATGAAGGCCTTCGATGAGGATTATGACACACCCATCAAGCCCGGCAAGAAGGTAGCTGTCGTTGGCGGCGGTAATGTTGCAATGGATGCCGCAAGAACGGCGCTTCGTCTTGGCGCTGACGTAACTGTTGTCTACAGGCGCTCCGAGGAGGAACTTCCCGCAAGGGTTGAAGAAGTGCATCACGCCAAGGAGGAGGGTATCAGGTTCAACCTTCTTACCAATCCTACCGAGATCCTTGTGGATGAGAACGGCTGGGTCAAGGGAATGAAGTGCGTGAAGATGGAGCTTGGTGAACCTGATGAATCCGGCAGGCGCTCACCGGTCGTTATAGAAGGGTCTGAATTTGAGATGGAGCTTGATACGGTGATCATGGCACTGGGAACTTCACCCAATCCCCTCATCTCATCCACAACCAAGGGCCTGGAGGTAAATAAGCGCAAGTGTATAGTTGCTGAAGAGGAGTTCGGCAGAACCAGCAAGGAAGGTGTATTTGCAGGCGGTGATGCCGTTACCGGAGCAGCAACCGTAATACTTGCAATGGGAGCCGGCAAGGCTGCGGCCAAGGGAATCGACGAGTATTTAAGGAATGCATGAGCATGTTTGAAAAGGCGTCTGATAAGGCTGAGAATTACAGATCGGGAGCCTGGTCACTTCTTCTTATAGGGGGTGTCGGGCTGGTGTTTCTGCTCCTGTGTGTGTCCGGAGTCATAAATATTAACCTTCCGGCATCATCGAAGATCGTATCCGGGATAGTCATGACCTTGGTTTTCCTTATATTTCTTGCGGTGGGAGTCAAGTCGCTTGATGATGCGAGGAAGTATCAGGAGAGGGCCAATACCGAGGATAAGCTGACAGGTGAGATACATGACTGGTTTATAAGTGAGTACCCGGGTGATGTGATCGACAGGGCGGTTTTTTGGGAAGGCGATGATGACCGGGGGATCGAGGCGGATTATTTCAAACGTTATCAGTATATTAAACAGGTTATAGAAGAGAAATACGATGATCTTGCGCCGGATCATAAGGACAAGATCATAGAAGATCTGTATAATGAGATATATGAAGCATAGAGGTTTAAAAGTGCAGTTTTATTACTGCACTTTTTTTGACAGACAGGTGTGATATGAACGAAAAGACAGATGTGCTCAAGAATAATATAGAAAAAAGAATAGTGGGTAAGGGCGAGCTTATAGATAAGCTCATAATAGCGCTGCTGGCTCAGGGGCATGTGCTCATTGAGGATGTGCCGGGGATGGGCAAGACAAGCCTTGCCAGGGCTCTTGCCGATTCTCTTGACCTGTCTTTTTCGAGGATCCAGTGTACGCCCGATACGATGCCCGGGGATATTGTGGGCATTTCGGTATACAATTCTTCAACCGCTTCCTTTGAAGTAATACCCGGGCCCATAATGAATAATATAGTTCTGGCAGACGAGCTTAACAGAACGTCGCCGAAGACACAGGCAGCACTTCTGGAGGCCATGGAAGAGGGCAAGGTGACTATAGACGGCAAGGATATTAAGCTTCCGCAGCCCTTCATGGTGATAGGTACCCAGAATCCCAAGGAGCAGGCGGGAACCTATCCGCTTCCCGAATCCCAGCTTGACAGGTTTATGATGAGGCTTTCGGTCGGATACCCTAAGAGGGAAGATGCTATCAAAATGGCCGGTTTGTATCTTGCAGGTGATCTTCACGAGGAAACGCAGGCTGTACTGACAGGTGATGACATTGTAAAAATGAGGGAGGAAGTACAGAAGGTACAGGTTAATGAAAGCCTGATCGACTATGCTGTTATGATAGCAGAGGGGACCAGAAACCATCAGGATATAGCTTGCGGGGCATCTCCCAGGGCTCTTCTGGCCCTTTTGCGGTGCGCTCAGGCTCATGCAATGTATGAGGGCAGGGATTACTGTATTCCGGAGGATGTATTAAGCGCAGCGTCACTTACGCTTAGCCACAGGATAATACTTACAGCACAGGCCAGGATGAACCGCCTGTCAGGTCCGCAGGTACTTAAAAACATCATTGATCACATAAAGGTTCCTTCATGAATATTATCGAAGAAATACATGTAAAGCTGCCGGGCCTTATCATATATGCCGTTCTTCTTGCGGCAAGCCTTGTTTTTGCCAGCTTCTACGGGGGTGTGCTTCCCTTTGTCCTTCTTTACGGCATACTGCTGTTTTTCCCCGTATCCTTGGTATATCTTACACTGAACTATCATTATCTGAATGTTTATCAGGAGCTTTCCGTACACAGGCTTGTAAAAGGGGATAATCACACGCTCCTTATTTCCGTTGAGAATACCGGACTTATTCCCATACATGATATGGAAGCTGTCCTGTATCTTGACAGGTGTGACTTTTCCGGGACCGACAGCCTTAGAAGGATTAAGCTTGAAGCCGGGGAGAAAAAGAAGATAAACATACAGACGGCCTGCCTCTATGCAGGTACATACGATATCGGAATCAGGGGTCTTAAATTCTCGGATCCTTTTGACATATTATCGGTTACCTTTGCTGTTCCCTATTCATTCAGGGCGATAGTGAGCCCGAGGATAACGGACATTGCTAATTCATATCTGGATATCGAAAACATACTTAACAGCATGGGCCTTAAGAGCGAAACCAGAAAGGAAGAAATACCGGGGAACGATCTTCGGGATTATTATCCCAGGGATACGCCTTCCGCTATAAACTGGAAGGTATCGGCCCGCCTTGATAAGCTTATGGTACGTATTCCGGACAGGATGGATACAAGGATAATATCGCTGTATCTTGAGGCTTCATATGCTCCGCAAAAGCTGATGGATACAGGCTTTATCAGAAAGAGAGACCACTTTCTTGAATTTGCCGTCTCGGCTGTTTACTATTTTGCGAGCCGGGGTATACCTTTAACCATCATATATCCGTCGGGTAAGATAACGGAAAAGATCATAGATTCATATGAGGGCTTCCTTGAATTCTATAATGAAGCCTCCGGCGGTATATCTTACAGGTCAGAGGATGAAAGTGACAGAATGCATAAGCTTATCAGGGAGAGGAGGGATGAGTGTGCATTACACGAAACAAGGGTTTTTATTTCGGAAGACGCTTCAGGCAGCGAAGATTTCTGTATCATTACAGGCTGAGCTTAAGCATATCCTGACCATCCTTGTTATTGCCGCTGCACTGATCCGGTCCTTTGGTCAGACCCATAGGGATATTCCCTTAAATTCTGCAAATGCCTGCCTTATTTCAGCCCTGATGTTTGCCGTACTTTATTCGGCTCTTTTTGTGGTCTTCTTGATGTTTATTAGTAAGAGAATGGCTTCTTACGGGATCGCCGTTGAGGCCCTGCTGCTTGTCCTGCTTCTTATCAACCGTACCCCCGATACGGGAGAGGAGGCTTATCTTGATATATCCTACGGGATGATCGCAGGAGTCATTTATATTATCTGGCTTTTGCTCCATCTTCTTGGCAACTTCCGGTATACGCAATATGTGATATGTCTTTTATGTGATGCGGTCATGGTATATCTTTATTTTGCCGGTTCCTTTATTTACGCACAAGGACGTTGGGCCGGGATCATATATGCCGCACTTTTTGTATTAAATATCTCAGCCATCAACAGAGAGTATCCCTTCATCTTTTTTGTTTTTCTCATGATCGCTATCATTTGTATTCCGATACGTGAGGACCCCATAAACTGGGATCCTGTTGTTGACACCGGAAGGAAGGTTGTCGCAAGGACCAGGGAAATGGCAAGCACTTTTTCATATTATCTTTCGGAGATAGGACGCGGATCGGCATATCATACGGGTTATTCTTCGCTTGCTGCAACGGGTGATGCGCTGGCTCTTTCCGACAGGACGGAAATAGAAATAATCACAAATGACAATCCGACCATAACCTATACGGATGAAGAAAGCGGAAAGAAGATAAAAAGAAGAAAGACAATATATCTGACGGGAGGGAAAGGGGTTGAAGCCGCCAGACTGCTTGACATTCTTTTTTCCTTCTATACCCATGAGGTTGACGGTAAAAAAGCATACCTGTTTTCATATATGTCGGATATGGATATTTCGTATGTTTATCTTAAGACTAAAGATGAGATCATGCCCGAATATACTGTATTGGCAAGAGATAATAAAGGGGTGATCGGGAGTGGAAGGGCAAAAGCCGGGCATAAAAAGGGCTATCGGATAAAGAGCCGGTATATGGAGCTGGATACGGGAAGTCCTTATCTTGCCGGGATCATTGCAAATCCTGTCAGTCATATCGGGAAAAGGGATATAAGCTATAAGAAGATGTCATCCTATGCCTTTGACCTGTACGGTATAAGGCTTAAAGAGATCATATCGGAGGATGACTATGCCGCATGGCAGGAAGATGAGGGAAGGTATGAAGAGTATCTTGATACCCGTGGAATAAGCAGCAGGATGTATGAGCTTTCGGATGAAATAACGAAGGGTTGCGAAAGTGATTATGAAAGATGCAAGGCTGTGGAGAGTTATTTGAGACAGTACAGATACAGCACAGAATTAACGGGGGGCGAAGGCGGAAATACGGGTGATACCTCCGGTATGGGTAAGCTGGCGGAGGATCTTCTCTTTAACAGAGGAGCGGGTTACTGTGTGCATTTTTCGTCCGCTATGGTTATCTTACTGAGACTTGAAGGTATACCGGCAAGACTCGTATCGGGATACAGGTATGTATTTCCCTTCGATAAACAGGATTCTTATGAGGTTTCGGGAAGCCTTGCGCATGTATGGCCGGAAGCATATATAAAGGGCTTCGGCTGGGTCCCTTTCGAGCCGACACCCGCAATGGCATCAGCTGAGGAAAGCACCTGGCACAGACACCCGGCATTGGCCGATATGAAGGAAGAGGGATACTACGTTGATCCGAGCGTTTTTTCACATAAAGAAGCCGTGCCCCTTCCACCTCCGAATATAGAAGAAGAGGCAGTGATTGAAGGGGAGGATGACGGTAAGACAGAAAAGATCAAAGAGGCTATACGGCTTTTTATGATCGTATTTTTTGCAGCCGCTTTTACGGTCGCTGCAATAATACTTACAGGGCTTCTGATAAAAAGAATACGATATTTACGTTCTTCACCCGAAAAAAGACTGATCATGGATGTAAAGGATATAAGGTCCATAGTGGGCGGACGGGCCGGGGACGGATTTTACGACAGAGGGGTATTATCCGATTACGATCCCTACATACCGGATAAATACAGGACGGATGTTCTTATGGTCTTCTCGGTCTATTACAGGATAATGTACAGGTGCAAAGGCTCTTTATCAGGCACCGGGACCGTATCAAGAAACGAGGAGCTTATGGCCAGAGAGCTGAGAAAGGAAATGCGGAATGAATATAGATATTTTGTGCGTAGGAAAAATAAAGGAAAAATATCTTAGGGATGCGGTTGATGAGTATACCAAGCGCCTGAGTAAATACTGCAGGGTAAGCATCATCGAAGTGTCTGATGAAAAGACCGCGGACGGGCAGAGTGAGGCCCTTGATCAGAAGGTAAAAAGGATCGAGGGTGAGAGACTCCTTAAGCATCTTAAGGATGATGCCTATAAGGTGGCTCTGGAAATAAAGGGTAAAGAGCTTGATTCCACGGAGCTTGCGGACAAGATAAACAGGCTGGGGATAGATGGTGTCAGCCGCATACAGTTCATCATCGGAGGGTCCCTGGGGCTTGACATAGATGTGATAAAAAAATCGGATATGGGACTGTCTTTTTCGAAGATGACTTTCCCTCACCAGCTTATGCGTGTTATACTTTTGGAGCAGATATACAGAAGCTACAGGATAATAAGCAATGAACCTTATCATAAATGAGGGGTCATGGAACAGGAGAGTCATGCAGGAAGGATTATATGAACAGTCGATCGTAATAGAAGCAGCATATGCAGGGAACGTATTCGGAGAGCTTGACTGCTTCGTTAAGAAGATAGAAAGGACCTTTCACGTTACCATAGTGGAGAGGAACGGAAGCGTTAAGCTCATGGGCGAAAAGGAAGATGTGGAATGCGCCTCGGATGTTCTGTGTGAACTGGTCGCCATTGCCAAAAAAGGAAGCGATATAAACGAGCAGACGGTTAATTACTGCATATCAATGGCCATGGAGAATAAGAAGGGGGTAGCATCTTCCCTTGACGATAAGATTATATGCCATACCATAAACGGCAAGCCCATAAAGCCAAAAACACTGGGGCAGAAGGAATATCTGGATTCGATCAGGGATAAGATGATAGTGTTCGGGCTTGGACCTGCCGGTACCGGCAAGACCTACCTTGCAATGGCAATGGCGATAACGGCCTTTAAGAACGAGGAGGTATCCAGGATCATCCTTACAAGGCCGGCCATTGAGGCGGGAGAGAAGCTGGGATTTCTTCCGGGTGACCTGCAGAGCAAGGTGGATCCGTATTTAAGGCCGCTGTATGACGCTCTGTACCAGATAATGGGGGCAGAGAGCTTTCTTAAGAACATGGAGAAGGGACTTATAGAGGTTGCACCCCTTGCATATATGAGGGGACGGACGCTTGACAATGCTTACATAATCCTTGATGAAGCACAGAATACAACACCCGCCCAGATGAAGATGTTCCTTACAAGGATCGGGTATGGCTCCAAGGTGGTGATCACTGGCGACCAGACCCAGAAGGACCTGCCAAAGGATGCTGTTTCCGGTCTTGATGTTGCGATAAGGGTATTAAAGGATGTTGACGAGATAGCCTTCTGCCATCTGACCAGCAAGGATGTTGTAAGACATCCTCTTGTACAGCGCATTGTAAATGCCTACGAGAAATACGAGAAGAAAGAGGAAGCGCGCAGGGAGAAAAGGGCTGTTTCATATAAGATGAACAAAACACGAAGATAGTGTAAAGCAGATCATGAAACCGTCATAAGGAATCCACCGCAAGCGGTACCCCTTATGACAAATGATAGAGGATAAAAGAGTGACTTACGCAATAGATATTGAAACTGAATTTACGCCTGATTTTGATCCAAAGGAATGGTATCGTAAGACGGTCGATGCTGTGCTTGATGCGGAAAAATGTCCATATGAGGCTGAGGTCAACCTTCTGATCACGGATAATGAATCCATAAGGGAGATCAACAGGGAACAGAGGGGGATCGACTCACCCACGGATGTTCTGTCCTTTCCGATGAACGATTACCCTGTTCCCGGTGATTTTTCAGGGCTCGAAGAAAGGAATGACTGTTTCAACATAGAAACAGGTGAACTTCTTCTGGGTGATATCGTCATATCGGCTGACAGGATCAGGGAGCAGTCCATCGAATACGGACACAGTCAACTGCGAGAATTCGCTTTTCTTATTGCCCACAGTATGTTACACTTAATCGGATATGACCATATTAAGGATGAGGACCGGATACTGATGGAGGAGCGTCAGCGTGTGGTCATGGATATTCTTGATTTACATAGATGAATTGTGTAGCAACAGAGGATATAAATGAGCGATAGGGAATGCAAAAGATCCAATTTTATCGTGCAGGGCGGGATCCTGGCCATAACGGGCATCATTTCCCGTATCATAGGTCTTGTATATCGTATACCGCTTCAGAAGAAGATAGGCGACAGCGGTATGGGCTATTACTCTGCAGCTTTTCAGATATATTCCATTATGCTGATCATTTCATCTTATTCACTTCCCACAGCAGTATCCAAGCTTGTGGCAGCAAGGGTTGCCAAGGATCAGTACAAAAATGCCCGAAAGATCCTGCGCGGTGCAATTCTTTTTGCCTGCATCACCGGCGGCGCCGCCTGTCTTATAGTTCTGTTCGGGGCAGATGTAATGGCTTCAAATATCATGAACCTTCCAAAGAGCGCCATAGCCCTTAGGGTATTGGCTCCTACACTTCTGATAGTTGCCGTCATGGGTGTTTTAAGGGGGTATTTCCAGGGCCTTGGAACAATGATGCCCACTGCCTTTTCCCAGCTTTTTGAGCAGGTTGTTAATGCCATTATCTCGGTTGTGGCAGCCATATATCTTTTTGAATACGGCACGAAGGTATCGGCTCTTCTTCATGACAGGACCTTTTCCGCGGCATACGGAGCCGCAGGCGGAACACTGGGTACAGGCGCGGGAGCCCTGGCAGGTCTTCTTATGCTGGCCGTGATGTTTACTGTTCATAACAGGGAAATGAAGGTCAATATCTCAAATGACAAGACGGCAAGAAATGACGGCTTTCCCAAAATATTCAGGATAATTATAATCACGATCCTGCCTGTAATACTCAGTTCAACAATATATAATATATCGGATGTACTCGATCAGGGTATTTTCGGGTC
Organism: Lachnospiraceae bacterium UBA3641; assembly: GCA_002373875.1. Classification (GTDB taxonomy): domain Bacteria; phylum Bacillota; class Clostridia; order Lachnospirales; family Lachnospiraceae; genus UBA2868. The sequence continues at coordinate 9,969 of DFKQ01000105.1, read as the reverse complement.
GGTAATGGTTAAGAAGGGAATGAACGAACATGATATAGCATCATACTGGGGTATCTTTTCCACCAAGTACAAGGTAATAATAAATGTTCCGGTTGCTCTGGCAAACTCCCTTTGTTCATCGATTATGCCGGCTCTTACGTCCTGTGTCGAGCAGGGCAAGATGAAGCTTGCGAGGCATAAGGTAAGGCTTGGGATGAGGTTTGTCATGATCATAGCCTTCCCCTGCGCAATGGGGTTGAGTGTTCTCGGACGGCCCATTCTGTCAATGCTTTTCACCGGTGAGATCGAAATACCTGCAATGCTGCTCCGAATGGGCTCGGTTACCGTTGTGCTTTATTCCATGTCAACACTTTCCAACGGTGTACTCCAGGGAATTAACAAGCTTAATATTCCCGTGAGGAATGCCGCGATCGCCCTGGCTGTCCATGTGGGTGTGCTGTATCTGTGCATAGGTGTATTTGATCTCAGGCTTTACGGAGTCGTGATATCACTTATTGTATTTGCCCTGACGATATGTGTTCTCAACTGGATCAGCATAGGAAGATATATGTCATATAAACAGGAAATACGCAAGACCTTTGTTATTCCGTTTACAGCCTCCGCCATAATGGGACTTGTTATCTTTTTGATGTATCTGCTCATAAGGAAGGGAACCTCGGATAACATAGCCACTCTGCTGTCGATAATCATAGGCGTATGCGTATACTTTGTAGCGCTTCTTAAACTGAAGGGAGTAAACGAGTCGGAGATCAGAAGCTTTCCGGGCGGTGATTTTCTCGCAAGGATCGCTCTTATCTTAAGACTTATACAGAGAGTATGATAAAGGTAGACAACCTTAAGCTTCCAATAGGTCATACGGAAGATGAGCTGTACGCGAAGCTTGAGAAAGAATTGAAACTGAATAAATTCTCAAAAGACTTGAACACCTCCGGTTATTCCTGCAGGATATTCAAAAGGTCATTGGACGCAAGGAGAAAGCCGGAGCTTTTTTATGTATATTCGTTGCTGGTGACTCTTGATAACGGACTTGAAGATAGGATACTTAAGCATGTCAGGGACAGAAATATATCAAGCTATAAGCCGGTCATCTATCAGTCGCCCGGTGAATCCGGCAGCAAGGAGCTTACGGGACATCCGGTAATAGTGGGTGCCGGTCCTTCGGGGCTCTTCTGTGCATATGAATTAAGCAGGAGGGGATATGCTCCCATTGTGATCGAAAGGGGCGAGAGGGTCGAAAACAGGATCGAAACCGTTAAGAAATTCTTTCTGGGAGGACGGCTGAATACCGAATCAAATGTCCAGTTCGGTGAAGGAGGAGCGGGAACCTTCTCTGACGGGAAGCTGAATACGGGCGTGAATGATAAGATGGGGCGGAACAGGTATGTGCTCGATACCCTTGTAAGATTCGGCGCGCCAGAGGAGATAACCTACAGTGCAAGGCCTCACATCGGGACGGACATCTTAGCGCTTGTGGTGCGGAATATGCGGGAGGAGATAATTAGAAACGGAGGACAATTCCTCTTTGATACCAGGATGACCGGCTTTGAAAAAGGGGATCGGGGAATAGAAAATGTTTGTGTGGTAAATGACGGAAATGAAAGCGCGATCACCAGTAACTGTATGGTGCTGGCCATCGGTCATTCATCGAGGGATACCTTTAAAATGCTTAAGGATCGGAATGTGGATATGGAAGCAAAGGCTTTTGCGGTAGGCTTAAGGATCCAGCATCCTCAGGAAATGATCGACTTAAGCCAGTACGGCAGGACCGGTAAGGGAGGTCCTGGTCCGGCGGATTATAAGCTTACAAACAGGACCGCGGGGGGACGCAATGTCTATTCCTTCTGTATGTGTCCCGGTGGATATGTAGTAAATGCATCAAGTGAAGCGGGAAGGCTGTGTGTAAACGGCATGAGTTATTCGGGCCGATCCTCCTTAAATGCCAATTCCGCCATTATCGTGAGCGTGAATAAGGATGACTTTAAATCAGATGATGTACTTGCCGGTATGGAATTCCAGAGACGGCTTGAGGAAAGGGCATATACACTGGGAGGAGGAGCAATACCCGTACAGGAATACGGGGATTTTAAAAGAGGTACCTTATCAGGAGGAGGCGGCAGCCTGACGCCGCAGATAAAGGGTAATTATAAGCTGGCCGACTTAAGAGAACTCCTGCCGGATGAGCTCAATGAGGCCATCATTGAATCCATTGATAAATTCGGTTATACTATTGAAGGCTTTGACAGGGATGATGCGATACTGGCAGGGGTTGAGTCAAGAACCTCATCACCTGTAAGGATATTAAGGAACGACAATTATGAAGGCAGTATCGAAGGCCTGTATCCCTGCGGTGAAGGAGCGGGATATGCCGGAGGTATAACCAGCGCGGCCATGGACGGAATTAAGGTTGCCGAAGCGATAATGAAGAAATACAGACCGGCAGAGGCCGGACGTTAAGATAAAGAAATAAAGGAAGATAAAGAGATGAGAAATACCGATCCAAGTGAAAGAGAGATAGAGCTTAGAGCCCGGATCAGAGACAGGAAGAGGATAGTTGTTAAGATAGGTTCTTCATCGCTTCATCATATGTCTACCGGTGAACTCAATCTTACCAAGATGGAGCGCCTTGTAAGGGAGCTGTGTGAGCTTAAGAATCAGGGGAAGGATGTGATCCTTGTATCCTCAGGTGCCATAGCAGTCGGAAGAAAGGTAATGAATGTTAAGCCCGCAGATCATGAGGTGCCCCTTAAGCAGGCCTGTGCCGCAGTGGGGCAGGCAAGGCTTATGATGATATACCAGAAGCTGTTTGCCGAATATAATCATACGACGGCCCAGATACTGATGACCAAGCACACAATAGTTGATGATGTCAACAGAAGAAATGCCCATAATACCTTCACCGAGCTCCTTAAAATGGGAGTGATCCCTGTGGTGAATGAGAATGATACGGTCGCCATTCATGAGGTGGAGGATACCATCGGTGACAATGACTTTCTGTCTGCCATAGTGGCGAATCTTGTAGGGGCCGATATGCTGATCCTGCTTTCGGATATAGACGGGCTGTTTACGGATGATCCCAGATCCAATAAGAATGCGAAGTTTATATCTTATGTGGAAAACCTCAATGATGTAATGGATATGGGTAAGGAGAGCACGGGCAGCAATATAGGAACCGGCGGAATGAGTGCGAAGCTCCACGCAGCAACCGTGGCTGTAAATGCAGGCACGGATATGGTCATTGCAAACGGCAAGGATGTAAGCGTGATCCATAAGATAATGGAGGGACGCTATTACGGAACCCTCTTTAAGGCACGTAAGGATGATAACTTCGATATAGCAAAGTATATTGATGAAATGTAAATTAAGGGCAGATGTCCTGAATATCAGCTGATACAATCATGAATATGGAAGAAAAGATAAAAAGAATAAATGAGCTTTATCATAAGTCGCAGGATGTTGGGCTGACGGATGAAGAGAAGGAAGAGCAGAAGAGGCTCAGGCAGGAGTATGTTCAGTCGGTGAGAAGCAACTTAAGGAACCAGCTTGATAATATAAACATACAGGAAGCTGACGGTTCCATCACCAATCTCGGTAAGAAATACGGTAACAGATAATGTCTGCAGATATCATCCTTCTTAAGAAGGAGTTAAGAAAACGTCTTATAAACGAACGCAGCCATATAGATGAGAAGGCCCGTAAGCTTAAGGATCTATCGATCCTTGACAGGCTGCTGACCCTTGCGGAATACAGGGAGTCGGAGCTCATACTGACCTATGCTTCCTATAACGGGGAGGTTGATACCTGCAAGCTTATTGACAAGGCCCTGTCGGACGGTAAGCGGGTGGCCTGTCCAAGATGCAGGATCAGGGATGATGTACCCCTGCTTGATTTTTACAGGATCACTGCCCCTGAAGACCTTATCCCCGGTTATAAAGGGATACCGGAGCCGCGGGAAAGGCAGGGAAGTAAGCTTACTTGTGAAGATATATGCGGCTCTCTTGTTATCGTTCCTCTGGTGGGATATGACAGGGCAAAAAACAGGCTTGGCTATGGGAAGGGTTTCTATGACAGGTTTCTTGCATCCTGTAAGGACATAAAAAAGATAGGACTTGCCTACCTGTGTCAGGAGGAAGATAAGCTTCCCGTTGATGAGTATGATATAAGACTTGATATGATAATAAACGAAATGGAATTAAAGCTTTAAGGTGCATTTATGAAGGAATCGATATTTGATCTTGCCCCGGGGAGTGAACCGGAGAGGCAGTATTATTTTATAGAGAACGCCGCAAGCCTTATAAGAAAAAAGGAAGAGGAGGCAGGGCATCCCCTTTCCTTCCATGTTACCACCTTCGGCTGTCAGATGAATGCCAAGGATTCCGAAAAGATGGAAGGAATACTTGAAAGGACCGGACTTACGCCCTGTGATAATGAGAAGGAAGCTGACCTGGTGCTCTTTAATACCTGTACCATAAGGGATAATGCCAACCAGAAGTTCTACGGACATTTGGGTTCCCTTAACGGTAAGGACTGCAAAAAGGACAGGATAGTGGCAGTATGCGGCTGTATGATGCAGGAGAAGGAATGTGTTGAGAAGCTTAAGACTTCCTACAGGTTTGTGAATATCATTTTCGGGACCCACAATATTTACAAGCTGGCCGAGATTTTGTGCAGATACCTTGAGGGAGAGGATAACGTTATCGATGTATGGGATAAACCCGGTGATATAGTTGAAGATATCCCTTCTGTAAGGAAGTATCCCTTTAAATCCGGTGTCAATATAATGTATGGCTGCAACAACTACTGTACCTACTGTATAGTTCCTTATGTCCGTGGGAATGAAAGAAGCAGGGATGCAAGGGAGATAATACGCGAATGCAAGAAGCTGGCAGGTGAAGGAGTTAAGGAGGTAATGCTCCTTGGACAGAACGTCAATTCCTACGGGAACGGTACGGAAGGGGCGATTAGCTTCCCCGAGCTGCTAAGAGAGGTTGAGAAGGTTGAAGGGATTGAGAGGATACGCTTTATGACATCCCATCCCAAGGACCTGTCTGATGAGCTTATTAAAGTCATGAAGGGTTCTAAAAAGATATGCAGGCATATACATCTTCCCCTTCAGTCGGGAAGCAGCAGGATACTTAAGGCCATGAACAGGAGGTATGACAAGGAGAGTTATCTTGAACTTGCGCTCAAGATAAGGAGGGAGCTTCCCGATACCTCAATAACGACCGACATTATCGTCGGCTTTCCGGGTGAGACAACAGAGGATGTTGATGATACCATAGATGTTATTAAGAAGGTCGGCTTTGAAGGAGCATTCACGTTTATCTATTCGCCGCGCACGGGTACACCGGCTGCGAAGATGGAAGGAAGGCAGGATGATAAATGGATAAAGCGTGAATTTGACAGGGTCCTTAAGGCCGTTCAGGAAGAAAGCAGGATCCATGCGGGCAGGTTTTTGGGAGATACACAGGAGGTTCTCGTTGAGGAAATAAACACACAGGATGCTTCCCTTGTAACCGGCAGGATGGGGAACAATCTTATGGTACATTTCCCGGGAGATAAGAGCCTTGTCGGCAGGATAGTAAATGTAAGGCTTACGGAATACCGCGGCTTCTATTATATGGGAGAAGCTGTCTGAATAGTTACAAATTGTTATATTATAAATAATAAGGATTTTTGGAGGACATTATGAGCAAACCGATGACAATGACACAGAAGATACTGGCTTCTCACGCAGGATTGCCTTACGTGGAGGCCGGACAGCTTATCGAGGCGGATCTTGATCTTGTTCTGGGTAATGATATTACAAGTCCCGTTGCCATTACGGAAATGGGTAAGATGAGCAGGCAGTCTGTTTTTGACAAGGATAAGATAGCCCTGGTAATGGATCATTTCACACCCAACAAGGATATCAAATCGGCCGAGAACTGCAAGTGCGTGCGTGAATTCGCGATAAGACATGAGATAAGCAATTTCTATGATGTGGGAGAGATGGGGATCGAGCATGCCCTTCTTCCGGAAAAAGGACTTGCCGTAGCAGGAGATGCGATAATAGGAGCCGACTCACATACCTGTACCTACGGTGCACTGGGAGCCTTCTCAACGGGAGTGGGAAGCACCGATATGGCAGCCGGAATGGTTACCGGCAAGGCCTGGTTCAAGGTTCCTTCCGCAATAAAGTTTAATTTAACGGGTAAACCTTCGCAGTGGGTGAGCGGCAAGGATGTGATCCTCCATATAATCGGTATGATAGGGGTTGACGGAGCCCTCTACAAGTCAATGGAATTCACAGGGGAAGGCGTTAAAAACCTTACCATGGATGACCGTTTTACTATCGCCAATATGGCTATTGAAGCAGGCGGCAAGAACGGGATATTCCCTGTGGATGTGCTTACCGAAGAATACATGAAGGCTCACGGAAGCCGTCCTTATAAAGTATATGAGGCTGATCCCGATGCCGTATATGATGAGGAATATACCATTGATCTGTCGGCACTTAAACCTACCGTGGCCTTCCCTCATCTTCCCGAAAATACTCACACCGTTGATGAGATAAAGGATCCGATAAAGATAGATCAGGCAGTTATAGGCTCATGTACCAACGGACGTATAGATGACTTAAGGACAGCGGCCAGGGTGCTTAAAGACAAACATGTAAAGAAGGGGGTACGCTGCATAGTTATTCCCGCAACACAGGCAATATATCTTCAGGCAATAGAGGAAGGGCTTGTCAGGACCTTTATCGAGGCAGGAGCTATAGTATCAACTCCCACCTGCGGTCCCTGCCTCGGAGGCCACACAGGCATACTTGCATCGGGTGAGAAATGTGTTTCGACAACCAACAGGAACTTTGTGGGACGTATGGGAGCGGTTGATTCCGAAATATATCTTGCATCACCGGCAGTTGCTGCCGCAAGTGCGATCGAAGGATATATATGTGCACCGAATCAGGATCAAACCATTGTGCAGGATAAAGAATGAAGGAAATATGATGAAAAGATAAGAGGAGACAACAATGAAAGCAGAAGGAAAAGCATATAAATACGGTGATAATGTAGATACCGATGTCATCATACCGGCAAGGTATCTTGCCATACAGGACAGGGAAGAACTTGCGACGCACTGTATGGAGGATATAGATAAGGACTTTGTGAAGAAGATAAAGAAGGGTGATATTCTTGTTGCAGGCAAGAACTTCGGCTGCGGCTCATCAAGAGAGCATGCACCGCTTGTTATAAAGGTTTCGGGAATAAGCTGTGTCATAGCGGAGACCTTTGCAAGGATATTCTACCGGAATGCGATAAATATCGGTCTTCCCATCATAGAATGCAGGGAGGCTTCCGAAAGGATTGACGATACAGATGAGGTTGAGATCGACTTTGACAGCGGTATTATTAAGAACCTGACCAAGAACGAAGAATACAAGGGGCAGCCCTTCCCTGAGTTCATGCAGAAGATCATTAAGGCGGAAGGACTTGTTAACTACATAAACTCAAATAATTAAGAGAAAACACCATCCTCGGGATGGTGTTTTTTTGAGATTGCTTGAAACGTGTGTTCGGATGTGATAGAATGCACATATGTTTAAATATTTCGGCAGGAATGACTGTATACTTATTGCGGTTTTGATACTCGGAGCGTTTGCCGCTGCCTGCATTTATCACATATCCGGTAAAGACGGTAAGCTTGCAAGGGTGTATGTTGATGGTACACTGACCGGAGAATATCTTCTTTCGGAAGAGGCAAGAATTGACATAAACGGGTACGGCGGCGGTACAAATACACTTGTAATAGAGGATGGCGCGGCATTTATTGAGGAAGCCGACTGCCCTGATAAATTATGCGTTCATCAGGGCAGGATAAGCAGGGAAGGCATGGAGCTTGTATGCATGCCAAACAGGGTTGTGGTAAGGATAGCAGGGAAGGATGAGAATGAAACTGATGCCTACACATGGTAAGGAGGGTCCTTCGCGAAGGGTCGCGTTCACTGCACTTATGACAGCGCTTGCTGCTGCGGCCGGATATCTTGAGATGCTTTTTCCGATAGATATCTTCGGTATCCCGGGTGTTAAGCCGGGGCTTGCAAATATCGTATCGGTTATTGTCCTGTATCTGTTCGGGCCGGCATATGCATTTATGGTGATGGCTGTAAGGGTCATACTGATCGGATTTATGTTCGGCAATATGTACTCTGTAATATACGGACTTACCGGCGGTGTATTCAGCGTGACGGTTATGTGTCTGCTTAAAAAAACAGGACTTTTTAAATGCACGGGTGTGAGCGCGGCGGGAGGTGCTGCCCACAATATCGGACAGTTGCTTGTTGCCCGGGTGACCCTGGGTGAGCTTAATCTTGTATATTATATACCGGTTCTTGTAGTTTTCGGGACTCTGTTCGGGAGCATCATGGGGGTGCTTTCGGGAATGGTTTACGATAGAATATCTAAGGGGGATAACAATGATAGGATTTTTGAGAGGGAAGCTTGAAGCCATATACGATGAAAGGATTGTGATAGATGTAAACGGCATCGGCTTTAATGTCAGCATGCCGGTAAGCCAGCTTGAGCTGCTTGAGCCCATGGGGTCTGATGTAAAGGTTTATACTTATCTTGCTGTACGTGAGGATGCCATGCAGCTGTATGGTTTTATCACAGCCGATTCATTGGAACTTTTCAAGCTCCTTATACAGGTAAACGGAATAGGCCCTAAGGGAGCGTTGGCCCTGTTATCGGCAATGAGTGTTGAGGATCTTCGGTTTGCAATTATGTCAGGGGATGCAGGGACCATATCAAAGGCACCGGGTATAGGGGCCAAGACTGCACAACGCCTTATCATAGACCTTAAGGACAAGGTAAGCGTCCGTGACATGCTTAATACATATTCCGTTAATAATATGTCATCTGCACCTTCCGAGATGAATTCGGCCAAGGCCGAAGCAATAGAAGCACTGACTGCTCTTGGCTACAGCTCCACGGATGCATTAAGGGCAGTACGGGAATCGGGAGCTGATGAAGCTGCCGATACAGAGACTATCATTAAGCTTGCCTTCAAGCAGCTTGCAAGGTGAGGTGAGATATGGAGAAGCGATCGATCGAAACACGACTTACCGAAGAGGATGTTAAGATAGAAGGGTCACTCAGACCTCAGTATCTTAATGATTATATAGGGCAGGAGAAGTTAAAGAGCACGCTGAAGATCTATATAGAGGCGGCGAAGAAGAGAAATGATCCTCTGGACCATGTGCTCTTTTACGGCCCTCCCGGTCTTGGCAAGACAACACTGGCCTGCATCATAGCCAATGAGATGGGTGTAAACATCAAGACAACATCCGGGCCGGCCATAGAGAAGCCGGGTGACATGGCAGCGATACTTAATAACCTTAAGGAGGGTGACGTCCTCTTTATCGATGAGATACACAGGCTCAACAGACAGGTCGAGGAAGTGCTCTATCCTGCAATGGAGGACTATGCCATAGATATCATGATCGGCAAGGGGGCCGGAGCCAAGTCAATCAGGATCGATCTTCCGCGGTTTACACTGGTAGGGGCTACAACAAGGGCGGGACTGTTGACGGCACCGCTGCGTGACAGGTTTGGTGTCATACACAGGCTGGAATTCTATACCAATGAAGAGCTTAAGACCATAATACAACACTCGGCCGTAATACTTGATGTTAAGGTGGATGAGGATGGTGCCATGGAGATGGCCAGGAGGAGCCGGGGAACACCGAGGCTTGCCAATCGTCTTCTGAAGCGGGTGCGTGACTTTGCCCAGGTCAGGTTTGACGGTGATATAACAGATGATGTGGCCAGGCAGGCCCTTGATCTTATGGATGTTGACAGAATGGGACTTGATCATATTGACAGGAATTATATCATGACCATGATAAACAAGTTCGACGGCGGACCGGTGGGGCTTGATACAATAGCAGCCGCAATAGGTGAGGATTCGGGAACGATTGAAGATGTTTAC
>DFKQ01000001.1 GCA_002373875.1 Lachnospiraceae bacterium UBA3641 | reverse complement strand
ATAAATTGATGCACACGATTGCGATGGGAAGGGCATCTGCGATGCCTCGCAATCGGCGCAAAGTGAACGAATTAAATTCGTTCACTATAAATCCGTAACACAAGTATGAAAGGGAAGAGGTATCGGATATGGGATTTATTGACAGGATCAAGGACAGGGCAAGACAGGATGTCAAGAAGATAGTAATGCCGGAGAGCAATGACAGGAGGACTCTAATTGCTGCCGACAAGATTCTCAAACAGAATATAGCCGATATAATCATGGTCGGTAAGGAAGAGAAGATAATGGAAGGAGCGAAGTGGCTTGAACTCGACCTTTCCAGGATAAAGGTAATAGATCCGGAGAACACGGATAAATTCGATGAATACGCCAATACCTTGTATGAGCTGCGCAAGAACAAGGGCATGACACCGGAAAAGGCAAGGGAGAGGCTTCTTAACGATTATCTTATGTTCGGCGTTATGATGGTCAAGATGAAGGATGCCGACGGTATGGTGGCAGGCGCCTGCCATGCAACGGCGGATGTGCTGCGTCCTTCGCTTCAGGTGCTTAAGACCGCCCCCGGTGTTGAGCTGGTATCCGGTTTCTTTATATTGGATGTTCCTAACTGCGATATGGGAGAGAACGGAACCTTCCTGTTCGCTGACTGCGGACTCAACCAGGACCCCAACTCGGAGGAGCTTGCCGCCATTGCCAATTCATCGGCCAAATCATTCACCAACCTTATCGGGGGCAAGCCCATTATCGCCATGCTGTCCCATTCCACCAAGGGATCGGCCAAGCACGAGCTTGTTGACAAGGTTGTAAGGGCAACGGAGATAGCCAAGGATAAATATCCTTACCTTAATATAGACGGAGAGCTGCAGACGGATGCGGCCATTGTTCCGTCGGTAGCAGCCACCAAGGCACCGGGAAGCGATATAGCCGGACATGCCAATGTACTTATATTCCCCAACCTTGATGCCGGAAACATAGGCTATAAGCTTGTAGAGAGGCTGGCCAAGGCTGAAGCCTACGGTCCCATGCTGCAGGGCCTTGCAAGACCGGTAAATGACCTCTCAAGAGGCTGCACGGCCGATGATATCGTGGGAGTGGTGGCACTTACCGCAGTTCAGGCCCAGATTTCATAGGAAAATAAAAAATCCGTTGACAAAGACTGTCCGTGTATGTATAATCAATCAAGTGTGACGTGAATATTATCATTCACCGGGAGCAACGATTGGCCACCGAACGGAAGCGAGGGGGCGTTAGCTGATACACGTGAGTATATGTGATCGGATGGGAGGTGTAAGAAATGTCTATTTGTCCTAAGAACAAATCATCCAAGGGCCACAGGGATCAGAGAAGGGCTAACTGGAAGATGAGCGCTCCTGCACTCGTTAAGTGCAGCAAATGTGGTGAGCTTATGATGCCTCACAGGGTATGCAAGGCTTGCGGCTCGTATAACAAGAAGGAAATAATCCCTCAGGATTGATCCGATTTATTGATTTCAGACTCCGGAAGCAATGCTTTCGGAGTTTTTTTGTATGACACTTGGCGGTTTCTTCCCGAGCCAAGTTGAGATGACCATTCGGTTTTATTTGGATCGTATATCTACAGCCTTCTTGATTTTTGTGAGAATCTTGGGTATAGTATTCTGAGAATTGTTTTTTTTATAAAGGTGGGAATATGGTTAACGTAGCTGTTGATGTAATGGGTGGTGACAATGCTCCGGCAGAGCCCGTGAAGGGAGCCGTGATAGCGGTCCAGAATAACCGGGATATCAAGGTGTTCCTGTGCGGTAAGAAGGATATAATAGAGCAGGAGCTTAAGAAGTATCAATACCCGGCTGACAGGGTTGAGATAACAGATGCACCTGAGGTCATCGGGATGGGGGAGCCGCCAGTGATGGCGATAAGGAAGAAGAAGGATTCTTCGATCGTCAGGGGTCTGAATCTTGTGAAGGAGGGTACATGTGATGCCTTTGTTTCGGCAGGCAGTTCGGGAGCCATCCTTGTTGGGGGTCAGGTGATCGTCGGAAGGATCAAGGGCGTGGAGAGACCTCCCCTTGCACCGATATTCCCTACGGACAGGGGCATATCGCTTCTTATAGACTGCGGAGCCAATGTTGATGCCAGGGCTTCACATCTTGTCCAGTTTGCCAAGATGGGGACCATATATATGGAGAATGTTCTGGGAGTTAAGAATCCCAAGGTAGGTATCCTTAATATAGGTACCGAAGAGGAGAAGGGCAACATGCTCGTCAAGGAAGCCTATCCTCTGCTGAAGAACTGTCCGGACATCAATTTTATAGGAAGCGTCGAAGCCAGGGAGATACCAAAGGGAACGGCAGATATTGTGGTATGTGAGGCCTTTGCCGGGAATGTGGCACTTAAGATGTATGAAGGCGTGGGATCGACCATGATCGGAGCCCTTAAGGAGACCTTCACCAGGTCGCTCGCAACCAAGCTGGCCTACCTTCTTGTAAAGCCCGCACTTAAGAAGACACTTAAAAGGTTCGATGCCACCGAATACGGAGGAGCTCCCCTGTTAGGGCTTAAGGGACTGGTTGTCAAGACTCACGGCAATGCAACCCACAAGGAGATATCAACATCGATCGTTCAATGTGTAACCTTCAAGGAGCAGGAGATAGGCAGGAAGATAAACGAAACAATAAATATGCTTAACGATCAGGGGGCATAGGATTATGGAATTTGAAAAGCTTAAGAAGATAATAGCGGAAGTACTTAATGTGGATGAGAATGAGATAACCGAGGACACGAGGTTTACGGATGACCTCGGAGCCGACTCGCTGGATGTCTTCCAGATTATAATGGGCATCGAGGAAACATTTGACGTGGAGATATCCAATGAAGATGCGGAGAAGATCGTAACCGTCGGGGACGTGGTCGAACAGATCAGGAATGCATTAAGTTAAGCATTAAAAAAATGTGCTTGCAGCACATTTTTTTAATGTAAAGGGTATTGGCCCGTAAAGAGGATTTAGCATGAACAGAGAAGAGGGTTATAAGGAGCTTGAAGAGAAGCTCTCTTATGAATTTAAGGATAAGAACCTTATCATAGGTGCGTTGACGCACAGTTCATTCAAGAATGAGAAGCCTCACATAAGAGATTACGAGAGGCTTGAATTCTTAGGAGACGCGGTGCTTGAGCTGACCGTCAGCGAATTTCTCTATAAGGATAATCCTGATATGAAGGAAGGGGACATGACCAAGATGAGGGCGTCCCTTGTCTGTGAGCCGACACTTGCCTTCTGCGCAAGGGAGCTGTCCCTTGGCGATTATGTTTTTTTAGGCAAGGGTGAAGAGAAGACGGGAGGAAGGGGACGAGAATCCATCATATCCGATGTGTTTGAAGCTATGATAGGAGCCCTCTACCTTGACGGCGGCATAAAGGTGGCAGGCGACTTTGTAAGGAAATATGTCCTTACCGATTACAGGAACAAGATCGAATTTTCCGATTCCAAGACAAGCCTTCAGGAATATGTTCAGGATAAGGGTTCGCAGATGGAATACGAACTCGTAAACGAAACGGGCCCCGACCATCATAAGAAATACACGGTAAGGGTAATGATAGACGGTAAGGAATGCGGGACAGGTACCGGTTCCAGCAAGAAGAGGGCGGAGCAGAATGCCGCGTATGAGGCATTGAAGAGTTACAAGACAACCGGAAAGTGAGAAACAGATGTATTTAAAAAGTGTTGAAATACACGGATTTAAATCCTTTGCAAATAAAATAGATTT
>DFKQ01000030.1 GCA_002373875.1 Lachnospiraceae bacterium UBA3641 | reverse complement strand
CCGAGACCATGAGCGTTGAGAGAAGGAGCATATTAAAGTCATACGGTGCCGAGATAGTGCTTACGGAAGGGTCAAAGGGTATGAAGGGCGCCATTGCCAAGGCTGAGGAGCTGTCGAAGGAGATAGAGGGAAGCTTTATCCCCGGTCAGTTCGTCAATCCCGCCAATCCGGCAATACATAAGAAGACCACCGGTCCCGAGATATGGAAGGATACAGATGGCAATGTTGATATCTTCATTGCCGGCGTCGGTACCGGCGGAACGGTTACGGGAACGGGTGAATACCTTAAGGAGCAGAATCCCGATGTGAAGGTTGTTGCCCTTGAGCCGGATGATTCTCCCGTACTATCGGAGGGACGTTCGGGTTCGCATAAGATTCAGGGAATAGGCGCGGGCTTCGTGCCGGATGTACTCAATACTGATGTATATGATGAGATATTCAGGGCTAAGAATGAGGATGCCTTCGCCGCGGCTAAGCTGCTTGCGAAGAAGGAAGGCATATCGGTAGGTATCTCTTCGGGTGCTGCCCTTCATGCGGCCATAGAATACGCCAGGAAGCCGGAGAATAAGGGCAAGACCATAGTAGCCCTCCTTCCCGACAGTGGTGACAGGTATTACTCGACTGCTTTGTTTACGGAATAAATATGTAACGGATGGCACAGCCTGATTATTCAGGCTGTGCCATTTTTTCCGCTGAAGCCGCCCTATCTTGAGCCGCATATCGAAATGCAGCTTGAGCTGGTCTACCTTGCCGTTGGCATTCCCTGTTCGGAAGTGAGAAGCTTATAGTATTCATTCTTAAGATGGTAGCCCCTTGTAATGATCTCGCCGGTCTCTTTGACGGGAAATATCCCCCTCTTCTCATCCCATACAGCCAGTTCAACGCCGGGAATGGGCCTGCCCACGGTATGATGCCTTACATAGTCACTGTCACCGGGCCTTGTGAGACAATAGGCAGCACAGGTTTCGGTCATTCCGTACATATTTATGAAAACTGCGTTGTAAAAGGCGGATTCATAGGTTTTAAACTGGGCGGGAGAAGTGTAAGCTCCGGCAATGGTGTCGGCCTTGATCTTATCGGGCATGTAAATGGTCCCGCCGTTCTGAAGATAGATAAAGGAAACCATTGACAGCGCTATACCGGAAGCCTCAAGTCATACGTGTCATGGGTCCTGCCGAATATAACAAAGGAGGAATCGGAATAGCTGATAAGAGGAGCGCAGTCCGTAAGCGCGCTTCCCTTTACGGATTCGGATGATATACCGGATATTGATCTGTACATGGATCAGGTTACAACACTGATGGAGGAGCATCCAATGCGATCCTGTCCCCGATAATCGGGAATTTTTACAGGGAGAAGGAGCCTTCCGAAGAGAAAAAGGGCGGCAAGGACAAGGATGCAGGGAGGCGTAACGCGGGCAGGGCAGAAATCAAGGGCTTGGGGGCGGGGGGAAGTGATTTGTACCCCATCGTACCCCCATTTTGGAATTGTAGTATCTGTTAACCGGACTGCCCTCGATGGAGTAATAGCTCCTGCTGGTTTTTTAAAAAAAATTTAAAAAAATGTTTAGGATAATTGTTGTCTTTTTTCGAAATAGTGGTATATAATAACTGTAACAGAACCCAACACGCCTCTCAACGATGCGGACCACGTTGGGTCTTTTAATTCTAAGGAGAAAACGCATGGGGGAACTGAAACAACATCAACCATCGATGTCAATCGATGAACAAGTTGAAAATCTGAAATCGCTTGGACTTATCATTAATGACGAGGATTATGCCAAGAAAATACTAAATGATATTTCTTACTTTAGGTTAATAAAGGCATACAGCCTGGGCTTTAAGCCTAAAAATGGAAATTATAATGAAGGCGTAACTTTTGAGCAGATTGTGGAGTTATATTTGTTCAATGCGAATTTCAGGCAGATTATGTTTGCGGAAATTGAAAAGATAGAAGTTAACGTAAGATGTCGAATTGCTAATTATTTTGCGGATACATATGGGGTTCTGGGATATAAAGAGGCTGCGAATTTTGTTGACGAAGAGTATTATAATACATTTTTAGAGGATATCGAAGAAGAACTTGGAAGAAATTCGAAAGCTCCGTTTGTCAGAAACTTTAAGGAAAACTATGAAGGTGGAGATTTGCCGATATATGCCTTGGTAGAGATATTTAGTTTTGGCACACTTTCAAAGTTTTACAAGAATATGAAGAATGCGGACAAGAAAGCGGTAGCGCAAAGCTTCGGAATTGGTTATACATATTTAGAAAGCTGGTTAGAGAGTATTTCCTATGTGCGAAATATCTGCGCACATTATGGAAGATTATATAACGCAAAGCTTTCAAAAACTCCGATGCTTTACAAAGAATATTCACAAGCCGGTATTGGTAATAACCGAATATTTGGAGTACTTCTTTGCATGAAGCAGATTTTGAAAAACGATGCGCATTGGAATCAATATGTGGATCAGATAGAAATGCTGATAGATAAATATGAAAAAGTGGATGTGAAGACAATGGGATTTCCAAAGAACTGGAAGGAGTTGTTACGGTGGTAATAAATTATGCTTTTTCATTTTATAAAATTTTTGTCTGTTAATCAGAAATGTTCATGATAAAACAAGTCATATAGCAGAGCCACAGTTCCAAACTGGACTTCATGCGCATAAAGAACCTGATCCTGTATGGACCTGCCTGTATCAGAAGCCAGCTGTAGTAGTTTGTCGGCGGAACCAAGATACTTCTGGTTCACGATTTTAGGCTTACCATCAATGCGCTTGGATTCGCCATAGTAGTAATTCTGGCCTTTGATTTTCTTTTTAATTATGGTTCCCATACAGCCCCCTTAGGTTAGGATATACTTTATAGCTGTATTATACATATATTGATGCATTTGTGGGCATTTATTACATATTTAGTTAGGCTATAAAATCAGGATGCTCTGAAGGTAGGAAATATCTGTATTTTTCCTCGTACCACCTGGTAAAGAGCTTGACATTTTTATCAAGCTGTGCGGCAAGTATGTATGAGGTGCCGGTCGGGACACATGAGCTGATCCAGTCATAGATGAATAATCCGCAAGAGCCTCCCCCGTAATACGCATCTCATATAGGCTATTCCTATAATCATTCATTGAATTTACATATTAGACACATTAACCCCTCACCCATAATATTATATATAGGTAAAGCCTATATGTGACACATTGGCTCTGAACCAATGTGTCACTTTTATTTAGGAGAAATTGTTGCCGCTGTGATGTGAGGAGGCAATATTATAGAAGGAGGCCGGTCATGGGTGATACATCCGAAAGAATAATCTATGAATTAAAGAATGTGAGTAAGGTCTACAAGAATGAAGGCCGGGAGTTTCCGGCGCTTAAAAACGTGGACTTAAAGATCAGGGAAGGAGAGATATTCGGGATCATAGGAATGTCCGGTGCCGGCAAGTCAACCCTGGTGCGGACACTTAACAGGCTCGAAGAGATCAGTGAGGGCGAGGTCAGCTTCTACGGTGAGGATATAGGGAGGCTTAAGCCTAAGGAATTAAGAAAGCTTCGCCAGTCGATAGCCATGATATTTCAGGGCTTTAACCTGCTCATGCAGAAGACGGTTCTTGATAACGTGATGATCCCGCTTAAAATAGCAGGTGTCAGCAGAAACGAACGTAAGGAAAAGGCACTTGAGATGCTAAGGATCGTCGGCCTTGAAGATAAGAAGGATTCATATCCGGCAAGGTTATCGGGCGGCCAGAAGCAGAGGGTTGCCATAGCCCGTGCCCTTGCAGCCGACCCCAAGGTCCTCCTGTGTGATGAGGCCACATCGGCGCTTGATCCTAAGATCACGGAAGAGATCCTCCTTCTCCTTAAGGAGATCAACGAGACAAGGGGGCTTACCGTTATAATAATCACTCACGAGATGAGCGTTGTCGAGAAGATATGTGACCGGGTGGCCATAATCGATGAGGGCGTCCTTGCCGAGGTGGGTCCCGTGCAGGAGATATTTACCGCGCCAAAATCAGACGCGGCAAGGCATCTTGTATTCCCGGGGGGCGCCACCGATTTTTCCGTCAATCCCTTCGAGCCTTCGGGACCGTCAAGCAGGATAATAAGGATCGCATTCGACGGACTGTCGGCCAACGAGCCCTTTATCTCGAACCTTGTTGAGGATACCGGGCGCAAAGTCAATATATTGAGCGCCAATACCAAAAGCGTGGGCGGTATAGGCTACGGACAGATGATCGTGGAGCTGCCGGCCGATAGGGAAGATCAGGAGCTTGTGCTTGAATATTTTAAGGATAAGGGACTGAGTATAACCGAAGTTACCGGAAGGGCAGATGGCAGAAGTGATACCGGCCGATATGACACCGATGGGGAAAATGAAAGCCGGAGCGGTAAGATAACAGACGTAATAAATAAGGAGGTAGTAGCATAATGGATCCGTATATCAAGCAGACGATCATAAAGGGTATATTCGAGACCCTGCAGATGACTTTTTTCGCATCTGTCTTTTCATATGCAGTGGGGCTTCCCTTGGGAGTCATCCTGTACACGACAGCCAAGGGACACCTCTTTGAGAACAGGACGGTAAATGCCATCACGGGGACGATCGTGAACATAGGAAGGTCGCTGCCCTTCCTTATACTCCTGGTGTTACTTATACCGTTTACGAGGTTTATCGTGGGTTCGTCGATAGGAACAACAGCTTCGATCGTGCCCCTTACCATAGGCGCCATACCCATTGTGGCAAGGATGGTAGAGTCATCCCTTAACGAGGTATCTCCCGGCATTATAGAGGCGGCCAACTCCATGGGAGCTTCCCCCCTGTTCATAATCATCCACTTCATAATTCCCGAGGCTGTACCCTCACTTACCTTCGGTACGGCCATCAACATAGCGACTGTACTGGGGTATTCCGCAATGGCAGGTGTTATCGGCGGAGGCGGCTTGGGAGCCATAGCCCTCCAGTACGGATATTACAGGTATGAGAAGAGTGTCCTGTGGGTTACGGTAGCCATACTGGTTATCATGGTAATGCTCATACAGGAGGCCGGAAGCCTGTTAAGCAAGCGGCTCAGGAAGGTATAGGCTAATCCTATAACAGTTGATAAAATTCATGTATTTTACAGGACGGTCGCGTGGCTTTATAGTAAACGCATAAACAAGATCACCTGCAGGTCTAAGATGAGAGGACCGATAAGGAGCAGGCGACAGAAGAGAAGAAAGAGGAGGAAAATATTATGAAGAAAAGAATTTTGGCAACAGTTATTTCAGCAGCATTTGTTTTGGGAGTAGCAGGATGCGGCAGCTCTTCACAGTCGACCCCGGCAGCCGGAGCGGGTAGTGAAACTGCAGAGGCATCAAGTGAGGAATCAGCAGATTCTGCAGTGGCAGGCGCAAGGGAAGAGGCAGCTAAGGATGAAGTGACCATCAAGGTTGGCGCAAACATCACACCCCATGCGGAGATATTAAGGGAAGCACAGCCCCTTCTTAAGGACAAGGGTATAAACCTTGAAATCGTAGAGCTTGAGGATTCAATAACACCCAATACCGGAGTTATCGAGGGAAGCCTTGATGCCAATTACTTCCAGCATGTACCTTACCTTGAGCAGTTCAATGAGGAGAACGGATCGGATCTTGTATCGATAGGTGCCATCCACTACGAGCCCTTCGGGATATACGGCGGAAGGACCAAGGATCTTAAGGAACTTCCCGACGGAGCACTCGTAGCTGTTCCCAATAACGTAACAAACGAGGCCCGTGCCCTCCTGCTCCTTGCACAGGAAGGACTCCTTGCACTTAAGGATGATGCGGGAATTGAAGCAACCATCGGTGATATCGTTGACAATCCCAAGAACATCGAGTTCAAGGAGCTGGCTCCCGAGCAGCTTGTTCAGGCACTTCCCGATGTGGATATCGCAGTCATCAACGGTAACTACGCTATCGAGGGCGGCCTTCATGTAAGCCAGGCACTTGCGGTTGAGGCTAACGACGGTCTTGCAGCCAAGACCTACGGCAACATCATCGCAACATCACTCGATAAGAAGGATGATCCCGCACTTGCAACACTTGTCGAAGTGCTTCAGGGCAGCGAGATCAAGGCCTTTATCGAAGGAAAGTACGACGGTGCGGTAGTACCGCTTAACTAAATGAAACAGGGGACGGTTCCTCGTTTCATCCAACCGGAATTAACCTCCTATAAATGAAAGCGGAGCCGGGGCCATTCCCCGGCTCACAACGTAGATGCTGTAGCCGCAGGAATGGCATAGGTTTCATAGACCGAAGTTGGCGTTCGAGGATTTGTCATAAGGGGTACCGCTTGCGGGGGATTCCTTATGACTTTTCCGTCCAGCATCGTTTGAAAACACAGGGACGGTCCCGATGTTTTCATAAAGACTTAAGGCCAATTCCGGTGTTTTCATATATAAAGGTAACTATTCAGAACAGGTAGTATCATAAGGACTCCACCACTTCGTGGTACCCCTCATGATGAATTCTCAAAATACTTCGTATTTTTCGCTGCTTTGGATTCATCCAATACATAAATTTATAAAATATGCCCCTTACAAGCCCTAAAGGACTAGCTTCGCGTCGCAGCTTGACGGTTCATATTTTAAAATTTATGTGCTGTTCTGAATAGTTACATATAAAGAAGGAAAAGGAAGAAGGAAGGAAAAATGATAGGATTTGAATATTACAATCCCGCGAAGATCGTCTTCGGCGAGGATTCACAGGAAAAACTGAAGGACCTGCTTGAACAATACAAGGTAAAGTCACTCTTGCTCGTATATTCGGGTGATTTCATAAAAACACTTGGCATATATGATGTAATAACAAAGGCGGTAAAAGACCTTGGGATCGAGCTTACGCAGAGCGGAGAGGTTGTTCCCAATCCGGATGTAGAGCTTGTAAGGAAGCTCTCCGATGAGGGTAAGAAAAAGGCGGTTGACTTCGTCCTTGCGGTAGGCGGCGGAAGTTCAATAGATACAGCCAAGGCATTGGCACTCGGAATTCCCTATGTGGGTGATGTATGGGACTTTTTTGACAAGGGTGTGTCGCCTGAAACAGTGCTTCCCATAGGCGTTATAGCGACTACGGCTTCATCGGGGTCCGAAACATCAAACGCAGCGATCATATCAAACGGAGAGTGGAAGTTAGGCTTCGAGGATGACAGGATTATCCCCAAGTTCGCCATCATGAATCCCAAGTATACGGTCAACCTTCCCTGGTATCAGACGGCTGTAGGGGTAGCGGATGTACTGACTCACCTTCTTGAAAGGTATTTCTCGGATGTTAAGAATTCCGACACCACCGATTATCTTATAGAGGGAGCAGTAAGGGCCCTTCTTCTTAACGGAGAGCGGCTTATAGAGGATCCTAAGGATATAAACGCAAGGGCTGAGATCCAGTGGCTTGCAAGCGTTGCCCATAACAACTTCCTGGACGCAGGACGCATAGCCGACTGGGGCTCACACAGGATCGAGCATGAGCTGTCGGCCCAGTACAACATCACTCACGGCGAGGGAATGGCAGTGGCCATAACTGCATGGGTTAAATATATGGCAGGGGTTAAGCCATGGAGGCCGGCCCTTCTTGCAACAAGGGTATTCGGCGTGGATGCATACGACCATGATGAAGAAGAGAGGGCGCGTATCCTTTCGGAAAAGCTTAAGGATTTCTTCAGGAAGCTCGGCCTTAAGACAAGCCTTACAGAGCTTGGTATAGATGATAAGGACTTCGAAGTTATGGCCGGGCGTGCAACAAGGAACGGAACGGTGGGGCATTATGTTCCGCTTGATGCAGGGAAGTTCGTGGATATTCTGAAGTTGGCTCTATAAAACATATATAGTGAACGAATTAAATTCGTTAACTATAAATATGAAACAGGGGGACGGAACCGTTCCTCTGTTTCATATTTTAGAAGTCCGGGTTATAATATATTTATTCTTTAAATATGATATTCCGGAAAGGATCATACGATGAAAATTAGAAAAACTCTTATTTTAATGATTGTTTTTGTATTGGCCGCAGGTTTAACAACAGCCTGCGAAGATGCGTATGAAGCCCCTCAGTTAAACGATTCCGGTAAGGAAGCCGTGACCGATGAAGGTAAGGGGGATGAGGAAGCTTTAATAAACCCTGAGGAACCCGGTGGCGATGAAGCGGAAACGGATAATCCCGAAGAAGCCCGGGCAGTATCAGACGCAGAAGAAGCAGAACTCATAGGACTCACAGTTTATGATGAGTCGCAGAATGAGAAGAAGCTTTCCGAATATGTTGCGGGAAATAAGGTGACTATGATTAATTTCTGGGGAACCTTCTGCGGACCATGTATAAATGAGATGCCCTATCTTGCAGAGCTTGAGAAGAAATACAGGGATAAGGGCTTTGAGATCCTGGGGGTGACGACCGATGCGACCGATTACGAGAAGGGCGGCCTGATGCCTGAAGTCCTTAAGGATGCGGATGATATCGTTGCCGAGACAGGCGTGGAATATTCGATCTGCTACGCAAGTCTTGATCTCGTACAGTATACGCAGCTTCAGGCTGTTCCGACAACCCTTTTTGTCGATGAAAGGGGAAACCTGCTGACAGATCCCATGGTTGGCTCAAGAAGCATGGAGGACTGGGAAAATATAATAAAGAATCTGCTCGAATAGGTTGTAGAGTAAAATGGGAGGACGGAACCGTCCCCCCGTTTCCACTTATTTGACTTTATAATGGCAGCTCCACAGGGTCCCAGCCGAAGTCCTGATACCTGGTTATATTAAGATCGTTGGCCTTAACGTAGTCGGCTATGATCTGTCCTCTTATCTCTTCGCGTTTCTCATCGTCCATTACCTTCGTCAGATCATCGAACCTGCTTCCGAAGATCTTTTTGGCGGTGGGAAGATATTCCGAACCGTCCCCCACAACTTCCATTTCGGTAACCTCATAAGCATCGCCTGACTTCTTAAGGTGTATGCAACCCGGATAGGAGCCACCTGACTGAGTCATCAGGGTATCGCCTTCCAGCTTGTAATTGTTGATCCAGAAATCACCCCAAACCCTGATGTCGTCGGGATCGCTGTCATCGGTATCAACTAAATTGACCATGGGTATCGATACGTCCGCTTCCTCATAATCGTCACTGTATTCGGAAACGATATACTCATATACGGCAGCCATCAGCCTGTCATCTCCGGGATACTTATATGCAGGCAGAACACCCGTATCCTCAACCGAGCCTTCCCGGGTGAAGGTAAGCCAGTTGCCGTCAAGGTTGAGCATAAGGTTATCACCCTCGATGGTATATTCATATGAATTGTCCGCCTGGATGAGCATGCTGCTTCCCCACATAACATAGATATCATCCTGCATGCTGATAAGGCCCGAGTGGTCCTCGTTAAGAGTCACGGAATACTCATAGGTAACTTCCTCACCTTCGATTTCCTCCGTTTCGGTCATCTTATACACACCGGGATAATAATCATACATAGTCTGGGGTTCAAAATCATCATACGTGATCGAATCGATTATTCCGGACAGGGTATCACTGACTGCCATATCCATTTCATCATCCCCCGCCTTGTGGGTGACAAAGTCAAACACCATAACACCGCCGTTATATTCACCGGCGAAGATGTCCTCCGAAAGGCCCGACCCCTCGCCATTATCCTTGGGGTTTCTCCAATATCCCCATTTATCATCGGTTCCCGGGAAATAGCTTTCACTTCTTACTGTTTCCTGATCGTCCCACCCCTGTGTAAGTTCCGCAAGAACCTCCTCGGGCTGCTTATCCGGGACGTAGCTTATTGACAGCATGTTTGTACCGGCTGACTCTCCCGTGTATACGAAGGAGGTCATATCCTCAGCTTCGTTTACGGTGATAAGGGCCGGATCGTACTTGACCGACCATCCGCGGCTGTTCTTGTATTCCTCGTACTTAGGAAGTCCTGTATCCTCCGCTGCTTCACCGTCTGCAGTTGTCCCTTCTTCACCGGTATCGGTGCTCTCTTCATTCTCTCCCGTATTGTAGATGTTGACGTTTACATCCTTAGCGCATCCTGCAAGGGCTGCCAGCATGGATATTGCTGCAAGTCCTGTTATTACAGATCCGATAATCCTTTTATTCATGGTATTTCCTCCCGTTGTTTGCTGAATTATTGAGCCGTATTTATATATTGTATGAATCCGAAACAGCGAAAAATGCAAAGCATTTTGAGCCTGTTCTGAATGGTTACATTTATTGTATCATAATCACACCCGCGGCGCATCTATATTCGTTTTCTTAATTTTTTATGGATTGTTAATTTTTAGTTAACATACGGACACATGAGATGTGATATAATAAAATCGAGAAAGGATTCTCTTATGAATATAGAACTTCAGTTATGCGGACTCGTAATGCTTGCGGTTTTTCTGGTATTTATAGAGCGGGAAAAGAAACTTAACGTTAAGAACAGAGCCCTGTTTTTAAGGGCTTTCATCGTATGCATTGTGTGCCTTGTTTTTGACGTTCTGTCTATCATATGTATCCACGAAGCTGTTTACGATGGATTTTCTCCCCTGATCACAAGGATGGTATGCAAGGCATATATCATCCTTCTTGTAACGCAGGGCTACTGCAGCTTTCTCTACGCATGTCTGGATATAGCCATCCGTCACAGATACAGGATAGTCCGTATATTTTCCCTGACTGTCTATTTTGTGGGTACGGCCCTTATAATCGCGCTTCCGATTGACTACTATATGGACGGAAGGCTTGTGTATTCGTATGGCCCCGCCACCCTGTGTGCATATGTAATGGCTGCGATCTATATCTCCATAATTTTTGTATTCACCCTGCGTAACAGAAGCATCATGCCTCACCGCAGGGTCATAGCCCTTTTTACATGGCAGGGCACCTGGCTTGTTGCGGCCATGGTCCAGTTCATCTTCAAGGATGTCCTTCTTATAAGCTTCGCCTCGGCTTTCGGTATGATCATTTTATATTCGCAGCTTGAGAATCCCAATGAACATATAGACCGTATGACGGGATTGTTTACGCAGAACGCCTTATCCCTGTATTTAAACGACAGATATAAGTACAGTGATTCCTTCGCCTTCTACACCGCCAGGATCAAGTATCTTGCTCCCTTTACCGAGCTGGATATAAGGAGAAATGCCGTGATCCGTTCCGCACGCGGATTCCTTGCGCTGGGGAAGGAACCGATATTCAGGATAGGCGATGATATGTTCTGCATCGTTTATGATTCATCCGAACGTGCCTATAAGAAGCTTCTTGAAATAAAGGCCAGGGCAGACGGTGTCACGGACATCCCGGTTGAAGCCAAATTCATTTATTTTCCGGATTCAAGAATACTCTCAGGTACTGATGAGGTCTTTGATTTCATACATCATTATGACGATTCCCCGGAGGACATTGTTGTATGTAGTGAGGATCTTGTTCAGAAAATACGTAACAGGAAAGATATATATAACCTTATCGAGACGGCCTTAAGGGATGACAGGATCACAGTTCATTATCAGCCCATATACAATATCGCCGAAGGCAGGTTTACATCGGCCGAAGCCCTTGTCCGCATCCTGAAGGAAGACGGGACAATGGTTCATCCGTGTGACTTTATACCCGTTGCGGAAGAGAACGGGCAGATAATCCGGCTGGGAATCCGGGTGTTTGAAAAGGTATGTGAGTTCCTGGCCACAGGGGAGCCGCAGCGGCTGGGTATCGATTATATTGAAGTGAATGTCTCGGTTGCCCAGTTCGACCATGAGAATCCCGCCGGCTTTGTCCGGAATAACATTGATGCCTACAAGCTCGATCCGGGCACCATAAATCTTGAGATCACCGAAACGGCAGATAACGAACTGCTGCACCTGCTCCTGCTCAACATGGAGAAGCTTATTAAGATGGGTGTATCCTTCTCTCTGGATGATTTCGGCACCGGCCGGTCCAACCTTGATTACTTCGTCAATATGCCTGCCGACAATATCAAGTTCGACATGACCTTTACCCAGGGGTATTTCAAGAACGACAGGATCAAGCATGTTATGAAGGGTATGGTAAGCATAGTCCATGACATGAAGATGAAGATCGTTGCCGAAGGTGTCGAAACCAAGGCCCAGTATGATGCGATGGTCAAACTGGGCATCGATTACATTCAGGGTTATTACTTCTCCAAGCCCATTCCGGCTCAGGAGTTCCTTGATTTCCTCAAAAGCAGGCGTGCTTCAGCTTAAGCTGTCTGCCGCTGAGTCAAGGGCATTAATGACCTGATCGCAGAAGGCGTCAAAGTCAGGATCCTCCTCGTATTCCTCGGGATGCGACAGGACATGGTCAAGAGCAATACGGACACCCTTGTGGAAGGGGATGTTGGTGGTCATCTGAGGAACCAGCCTCTTAAGCTTGCTATTGTCAAATACCACAGACACCGATTTATCCCCCTTAAGGCTTCCGGTATAGTCATATCCGCGTGATTCTCCCACCCTGCATAAGAAATCCGTAGCCACATGGCAGGCCCTTAATTCAACACCCAGGGCATCCGCTATGGTCTGATAGATCTGATCCCAGGTAAGGATCTCGTCGCCTGTTATCTGGAAGGCCTCGCCGATGGCATGTCTGTTGCCCATGAGTCCGGTGAAGCCGATGGCAAAGTCACTGTTGAAGGTAAGTGCCCACAGGGAAGATCCGTCCCCCTGAATGAGTACCTTCTTCCCTTCCTGCATTCGCTTTATTACTTGATAGAAACCCTTGTTGCCGTGAACACCTAAGGGAATGTTTCTCTCATCATAGGTGTGGGAGGGCCTTACGATGGTTACGGGGAAGCCTTCCTTCCTGTATTTGTCCATAAGGAATTCCTCGCAGGCGATCTTGTTCCTTGAATACTCCCAATAGGGATTGGCTAAGGTCGTTCCCTCGGTGATGACATAGCCTGCCGCCGGTTTATTGTATGCGGAGGCCGAGCTTATGAAGATATACTGACGGGTGTTATCCTTAAAGAGCCTGTAATCCCTTTCCACCGCATCCGCAGTAAAGGCGATAAAGTCACTCACCACATCGAAGGTCATGCCCTTAAGCTTCTCTGCTACCTCGGATTCATTATTAATATCAGCCGTTATCTGATGAATACCTTCGGGTACATCCGCCTTCCGGTTGCCCCTGTTAAGAAGATACACCTCCCACAGGGGATCCCCGGAGAGCCTCCTTATTATTCCCATGCTTATAGTGCCTGTTCCGCCGATAAAAAGAGCCTTCATATACAACCTCCTGTCTTGAAAATCATGTTTTGTGCTGAATGTTTACCTACAGTATATAATGAACCTTTGCTTTTTGGAAGAGTCACGAAGGAGTCACGGGTGAGTCTTGACTTATCTTATATCAGGTGATATAGTTCTGTTCAACGAGCGTTCATTGAACAAGTGTTGAATGAACGCTTCTTGGAGCAATAAGGAGAGAGTAAATGAATAAAAGGGAATCTCAGGCGGCAGAATCCAGAGAGAGGCTTCTTAAGTCGGCCGCGGCCCTTTTTGCACAGAAGGGCTACAGGGGCACATCCATAAGGGAGATCAACCGAAGCATTGATATGGCGGACGGATTGCTGTATCATTATTTTCCGGGCGGAAAAAAGGAGATCTTTTTAAAGGTATATGAGGACAGCCTGAAAAAGGCCCTCGATTCCTTTAAGGAAGGCAGAAATACCGAGGAGTATACGGTCCTTCCTCTGGCGGAAATGCTTGAAAAGATATATCAGGATTTTTTAATGCTCGTAAATGACAACATTGATGTCATACGGACGATATTCCGCGAGGAGGAAATACTTGATGCCATCGTAAAGGAGGATGCTCTTCGTTCCATGTGCGGTAATGAGCAGGGACTGGCTGAGCTTCTCAGGATCAAATATAAAAAAGGCGAGATAAAGGAAATGGATTTCGAATGCGCCGCATCAACCATACTCCAGCTTTTATATAACACGATCATGGGTATGGCGTTCGGTTTCGATTATAAGGATACGGAAGGCCTGCGCCACAGATATTTTGAATATCTTGCCAAGATGTGGGAGGAGGAGAGCATAAATGATAAAAAATAAAACCGTTCCGGTTCTTATATTCACGGCTCTGATGCTTGCGCTTGCAGGCTGCTCGGAGGAAAAGCCGGCTGAGCAGGAGAGCATTGCCGATAAACCCATAATGGTTAAACAGCAATTACCGGATGTAAAGTCACTGGCCACCATGTCCAATTACGTAGGTACGGTGGAGGCGGACAGTACGGTCAATGTCATTCCCAAGGTAAGCGCGGAGGTTCTTTCGGCCAACTACATAGTAGGAGACCATGTAAATGCCGGAGACCTGCTCTTCACCCTGGATGACAGCACGGCCCGGATCGCCCTTGATCAGGCCAACGCCGGACTTAAGAGCGCGAAGGCGGGGCTTAATGCAGCCCAGGCCAATTACGAGGCGGGCAAGGCCGGCCTTGTCGCCCAGGAGGCCCAGAAGACAGCAACGCAGGTTTCGGCCTATGAAACCTTAGGTAAGCTTGATACCACGGGACAGCAGATGCAGGTTGCCGCCGATTCCGCTTATGTGCAGGCAAGACAGGCAGGGCTTAATTCGGATTCAGCTCATGAGACCTATGAATTTTACAAGGATCAGATAAGGGATAAGGAGAATCAGAGAAATGAGCTCCTTGCTGCTGGCAGTAAGGCCGGGGCGGCCCTCGGAAGCTATCAGTCGGCCCTGACTCAGGCGAATAATGCCCTTAATTCCCTTAATTCGATAAAGACCCAGTACGAGAATTACAATACTCCCGGAATGACTGCCGATGAGTACCTTCAGTCGGTGGGCTTTTCCTCACCCGATGAGCTCTATCAGGCAATAGGTGAGGCCCAAAAGAGTGCTGCAGCGGCTCAGGCCGGTGTGGCCACGGCATCGGAGGCTTACTCGACGACCAAGGCAGCCGTTGAAAGCCTTGATTCGGCCCTTGACCAGCTGTATCTTCAGAAGGATACCGCAGGAAATACGGCGGAGAGTGCAGCCCTGACCTACGGGCTTGCGGTGGAATCCTCGGACCTTGCAAGCAGGCAGAAGCAGGACTTCGACAAGTATACACGCAATACCATTACCTCAGGTGCCATTGCCCAGGCCATAGGGGCCGAGCAGCAGCTTAAGGCAACCGGGGCCCAGGTAAAGGCAGGGGGAGCCCAGGTGGATGCCGGAAGCGCAGGAGTGGAACAGGCCAATGCCGCGGTGGAAAGCGCGAAGACGGCCCTGTCATATTACAGTGTATCAGCACCGGTCTCTGGTACCATAACTGCAATAAACATATCAGAACACAATATGTGTTCTCCTTCCCAGATAGCCTATACGATAAAAAGCGACGCAGCAGTCAAGGTGGTCTTCTACGTTGCCGAGAAATCGGCACAGGAGATGTTCCCCGATGATAAGGTGATCCTTGAAAAGGACGGAATGACCTATGAGGGCCGTATCATCCTTGTTTCCAACGAGCTTGATGCAAATAAGGGACTCTACAGGGTTGAAGCCGGACTCCTTGACCCTTCCGTATCGCTGCCCTACGATTCCACCATAAGCTTAAGAGCCGCCTCAAGGCAGGTAAAGAATGCCCTTACCGTGCCGGTTGACAGCGTTTATTATGATAACGATCAGGCCTATCTGTTTGTGAACGATAACGGTATCGCCAAAAGGAAGGACGTGGTTGTGGGACTGTCCCAAGGCGATTCCATCGAGATAAAGGAAGGACTGTTGGCAGATGAAGTTGTGATAACAAGCTGGACTGCCGGACTTAAGGAAGGTACGAAGGTAATGACGGATAACAGTATCAGCAAAGAAAATATCATTGTGGTGAATGACTGATGAAGCATTTAACAAAAACTGCCCTTAACCGTCCGGTTGCGGTGATAGTCATCCTGGCCGGACTCATACTTTTTTCCATAGTTTCGATATCGGGCATGCCCCTTAAGCTGATGCCGGATATCAATTTCCCGGTAATGGTAGTGTATGCCACCTATCCCGGAGCATCTCCGGAGGAAGTGGATGAGAATGTGATGGAGAAGATACTGGATGCCTGCTCCAACATTTCGGGACTTAAGAAGACCCAGACCATGTCCTACGAGAACTACGGTGTTTTGGTCATGCAGTTCAATTACGGGACCGATACGTCCAAGGCTCATGATGATGTCCGATCAAGGCTTGAAACCATAGCAAACGATCTGCCGGAGAAGACCGACGACCCCACAATTCTGGAAGTGGAGATGGATGCCTTCGATGATATGACCCTGTCCGTATCAACAGAGTCAAAGGATCTTGACCTCTTAAACCTTATAAATCAGAAGCTGGAACCGCAGCTGCGGAGGGCTGCAGCCCTTGCGGACATAAGCATAACGGGCGGTGATGAGAAGTATATCTCCATACAGCTCATTCCCGAATACGCGAGCCAGTACGGGATCAGTCCCTCTTCGGTGGTGGCTGCCATAACGGCGGTCAACTACTCCATCCCGGCGGGAAGTGTTGCCTACGGCGACCAGAAGCTTAATATGGAAACCGAGGTCCGCTATGATGATATAGAGAAGTTAAGACAGGTGCCCATAACCACAGCCAAGGGCTCTGTTATACATCTCTATGATGTGTGCAATATTGATTACGCCATAAAGGGCAAGACATCCCTTTCCCGCTACGACGGCGGCGAGGACATAAGCATAGGCCTTAAGAAAAGGCAGTCCTCCACCTCCGTCACCCTTTCAAGGCAGATAAAGGGAATCCTTGATGAATTTTCAAAATCCTATCCGGATGTCAATGTCCGTATAATCAATGACAGCGCCGATGAGATACTGGCAATGCTTAAATCCGTTGTCAAGACACTGATCCTTGGCGTTGCCGTGGCCATGGCGGTCATCTTCCTCTTCTTCGGGGATATCAAGGGTTCTCTTATAGTAGGCTCCACGATGCCCGTATCTCTTTTGTGCGCCCTTGTGTGCATGTATTTTGCTGGAATATCCTTAAATGTTATTTCCATGAACGCCCTGGTCATTTCCATAGGAATGATAACGGATAATGCCGTTGTCGTCATAGAGCTGTGCTTTAAGAAGCGTGCCGACGGGCTGGAATATAAGGATGCGGCTTATGAAGGAACGAAAGTCGTAATCAATTCGGTAGTTGCTTCGACCATAACAACTGTGGTCGTATATCTGCCTCTGGCCCTGCTTAAGGGGCTCTCGGGCCAGTTCTTTAAGCAGCTGGGATTCACCATCGTATTTGTGCTGCTGGCCTCACTCTTTTCGGCAACAACCCTTGTTCCCATGTTCTTCTCCCTCTATAAACCCAAGGAACGCAAGAACAATCCCATGTCGGTGGTTCTTGAGAAGCTGTCGGTAAAATACAGCCGTTTCCTGACATGGATACTTAACAAGAGCGTGCTTGTGATCATTGTATCGGCGGTTATGCTTGTAATCTCGGTCCTGCTGGCGACGGGGCTTCGCAGTGAGCTTATTGCGGCAACGGACGAAGGTATCGCCCAGATGGATGTAACCTTCAGGCCGGGACTGTCCCTTGAAACCATCGATGAAACAGTGGTATCCCTGGAGCAGTTTGTGGAATCAAGCGGACTGTGCGATGACTACAGCATAAGCATATCCGAAGCATCTTCCAGCGCCACGGTGGTCGCTTATATATCGGATGATGCCGGCATGACCACGGCTGAGGTGGTGGATATGTGGAATGAAAACATGCGTGACTTTTCACCCGTATGTGATATCACCGTGAGCGCCGGCTCCACCACGGGCATGTCCTCCTTCAACATGGGAGGATCCGAGGAATTCGATATTTCGGCGGATGACCTGCCCTCGCTACGGGCCGCCAGCCGTCAGATCACGGATATTCTTGAGAGTACACCCGGGATAATATCGGTAACCTCCTCTGTGGAAGGGGGCGGAGCCGGGATCAAGATAAGCGTTGATCCGGAGATGGCCCAGGCTAACGGCTTCTCCGCTTCAATGGTATCGCAGCTTATTTACCTTAATATGACGGGTACGGACGCGGGTGAAGTGACCATAGATAACAGTACATATGAACTTAAGGTGGAATACCCCAAGGATTACTACAAGTCACTGGATGATGTGAGGACCATGACCTTTATGAATTCGCAGGGTGTAAGTGTTCCCCTGTCGGAAATTGCGGACATACATCTGTCCCAGGCAGCCCAGACGGTGTCCCGGACAGACGGAAGATTCTCGGCGGCAATAACAGCCGTCATGACCTCGGAGACCAAGGACGGGATCATGGATATCGTAAGGCCTAAGCTTGATGAGCTTGAATTGCCGGTTGGTGTTAACTTTATCGACAATGCCATACAGGATTCGATGAACGAGGAATTCGCCGCGGTGGGACAGGCCATAGCCATCGCTCTTTATCTTGTGTTCATGGTAATGGCCATACAGTTCGAGTCCATAAGGTATTCCGTCCTTATTATGTTCTGTATTCCTTTTGCCGCTATAGGCTCCATCCCCATGATGCGCGTAATGGATGTCAAGGTGTCCTTAAGTGTCCTCTTGGGTATACTGATGCTGGCGGGTATCGTGGTTAACAACGGTATCATATACATAGATACCGCCAACCAGTTCATAGGAGAGGGTGAGGAGATAAAGGGAGCCCTTGTTCATGCCGGCAAGGACAGGATGCGTCCCATCCTGATAACGACCCTTACAACGGAGCTGTCCATGATCCCCGTTGCCTTTAAGTTCTCCAAGAACGCCGAAGCTCTTCAGGGTATGGGAGTAGTAATAGTGGGAGGACTCTTTGCCTCCACCCTGCTCACCCTGCTTCTTCTGCCCAACTTCTACTTAATGCTAAGGAAGCGTAAGTGAGTCAGGGGACGTATCTACTGACTCACTTCATTAAATATCATTTAGACAGAAGAATTATTATTATGCGTGCAAGTGAGTCAGTAGATACGTCCCCTGACTCAAGGACAACTGCTGTTATAAAGGTGATGACA
>DFKQ01000071.1 GCA_002373875.1 Lachnospiraceae bacterium UBA3641 | reverse complement strand
ACATTCTTCTGAACGCCGCCGTAGATAACCGCATACTTTGATACATCGACAGGCTCCGATAAGAAGCATGAGGATACATCTGCTACAAGATCCTTACCCTTGGTGTTGGGAAGCTCCTTGAATTTGGTTCCGTAAATGGTATTGTTCTCGCAGATATATACGTAGTCCATATCGTCCGTTATCGGAAGATCGGAGCAATCGGGAATATATGAAAAGGTTTTATCGGCAGATGAAGCAAGCTCAACGGCTTCGCCGTATATCTTTGCTTCCTGATAAGCCTTCTTGGCCCACTGTCCGGTAATGATATAGCCTGCCTTCTTATTCTTCATCATGTTCATGGGAACTTCCGCGAAGAACTGGCTGGCACCACCCTGAAGGAAGAGTACCTTGTAATTATCGGGAATGTTCATAAGCTCCCTAATGTCTGCTTCAGCTTCCTTGATAATGGTATCATAAACCTTGGAACGGTGGCTCATCTCCATAACGGACATTCCGCTTCCCTTATAATCCATCATCTCATCTGCAGCTTCTTTAAGTACTTCTTCAGGTAGAACTGCGGGACCTGCCGAAAAGTTGTAAACTCTTTTCATTATTCTCCTCCTTTAAACATTGTCATTTATGATACTTATTTACATGATTTACTGCCGTATAAATCCAGTATAACGTTCGCGAAATATCTGGACTTATTCGATGAATGCTTGCCCGAGTGTACATGGCTGAAAACGCAGGCGTAGCGGGCTACGTCGAGGCTTTCAGATATGTGCAATCGGGTTAAGCAGGCGAGAATACGGTCCAGGTATTTAAGAATCGTTATACTAGTAGTACATCACGCAGGGTGTACCGACTTCAACCGCATCATAAAGCTGTGCCGCGAAGCTCTTGGGTACATTCACGCATCCGTGGGAACCGGCAGTCTTGTATATCTCTCCACCAAACTTCCCCCTCCATGTGGCATCATGTATACCTATATGTCCCGATACCGCCATCCAGTAATTCACAAAGGTTGCGTAATCCCGCCCCCTTAAGGTCCTGTTGCGCTGCTTGAAATATACATAACACAGCTTGGCCGGCGTTCCGTTGCCCCTGGCCAGATTTCCGGTAACAACATCCGATTCAAGGGTCAGCCTGCCGTCCACGTAATAATACAGCTTCTGGGCCGACATATCAACCTCGATATAGGTCTTGCCGACAACATCCTGTCCCCTTCCCTTACCGGTTTCTTTATATATGGGAGTCCTCTTTACATTGCCGCCCTTCAGGAATGTATCTCGTATCTTTTCGGCTTCCGCTTCCTTATCCACGAGATAACCCGGCATTGCGTTTTTAATGGTAACAACTTCGCCGTTTTGCTTCTTCCAGTCAATGGTAGAGCCTGTCGTATCAAAAACCTTCGACAATGTATCAGTATATCCGTTCAGCCTTTCTTCGTCAATTATAAGATTTCCCGATCCATCTTCTATAGGAAGTCCTTCATCGTCCGTCTTGAGCCATCTTTCAACCACATTCCCCGCAAGAGTATATTGAAGAGGCGCATCCAAAAAGGTTATGCTGGACTTCGAGAGCCGGTCTATCTTATCATACAGTTCAACCGTCCGGCCGAACCTGTCCGGAATAACATGCGGTTCATAACAATCCTCAATATCTATTTCCAGAACGGCCTTGTCCGCTGTTTCAAGAGCTGCGGCCACCTTATCGGTAAGCATCTGGGGATCCGCATGATCGACAATATTGTCATAGAGATAGAAGTTACCCTTATCATTTCTTATCTCAACAACAGGGTCGGGGTCCTTCTTCCTGTCGCCGACGCATTCAAGCCTGCTCAGCCTCTCATAGAGGGTATGCCTGTCATATATTATGGAGGGCTTCGCGTCATGATCCGAAGGATAGAGCTTATAGAGGAGCCATTCATAGGGTTTCTGGGTGTCCATGATCTTGCTTAAGTCCCTTCTCATGTCGGCCCTGAGACCAAATTCGGAGCCCTTCACAGTCTCCATATAGCCATCCCTTCCTTCAATAAGGATCGCCAGTCTTGAATAATCAACTCCGGGCAGGTATGTGTTTACCAGATACTCATTTGCCCCATCCAGGGTCATTCCCTGTACATCCCTGCCGTTTATATATGTCCCGCACAGGAATTTCTTATTGTAGTAAGCAGATATGACCGCATATCCGCATATTGCGATAAGCACAAGGCTTCCCATGACTATGAGTATGATCTTTATTGCCTTCTTCAACATATAAATCCCTGTTTATATCTATTCGCTACGGTCCTTCAGATCATCCGCATCAAAGGCCTCCTCAATGGGGGCGCCGGCCGGAACCATAGGGAACACCTTGTCATCCGCATCTATTACACACTCGAGCAGCACAGGTTTATCAAGGGATAAAGCCTTCTTAACGGCATCCTTAAGTTCTTCCTTCCTCGTTACCCTGATGGCTTCGCATCCAAGGCCCCTGGCTACCAGCTGGTAATCAACCTTGTCGGTAAGAACGGTATTTGAATACCTGCCGCCGTAGAAGAGGGTCTGCCACTGGCGTACCATTCCCAGTACCTCATTGTTTATAACAACCTCGATTATCGGGATATTGTAACGGCTGGCCGTGGCGAGCTCATTCATGTTCATCCGGAAGCATCCGTCGCCGGCAATATTTATGACCGTCTTATCGGGCCGGCCCACCTTGGCGCCTATGCAGGCCCCCAGACCGTATCCCATGGTTCCGAGGCCTCCCGATGACAGGAAGGTACGGGGCTCCTTATACTTATAATACTGGGCTGCCCACATCTGATGCTGCCCCACATCCGTTGTTATGATCGCTTCTCCGCCAGTCTGAACATACAGCTCTTCAATGACCGCAGGGCATGTAAGCTTGTCCGCTTCATACTTTAACGGGTATTTCTCCTTAAGCTCTTTTATCGAAGCTATCCACTCGGAATTATCCTTCCTGTTTACCTTTGAATTAAGGATCGAAAGAACCTCCTTAACATCACCCACTATGCTGGCATCGGCCCTTATATTCTTATTTATCTCGGCAGGATCAATATCTATATGGATTATCTTAGCCTTGTTTGCGAACTTGCTTACCTTGCCGGTTACACGGTCCGAAAACCTTGCCCCAACTGCAATGAGCAGGTCGCACCTTGATACTCCGAAATTGGCCGTTTTGGTACCGTGCATTCCGATCATACCGGTATAAAGCTCATCATTCCCGTCAAATCCACCCTTACCCATAAGTGTATCGCATACGGGAGCATCGATCCTGTGGGCAAATTCACTCAATTCCTTACTCGCACCGGATATAACGGTTCCTCCGCCGGTATAGATAAATGGCCTTTTGCTCTTCTCTATAAGCTTAACAACCCTGTCGATATCCTCATCCGTATATCTTTTCGGTATCTCATAAGCCACCGGTTCCTGCTTTTTGTATTCTGCCTTATCCGCAGTAACATCCTTGGTGATATCGACAAGTACGGGGCCCGGTCTACCGGAACGTGCAATTGCAAAGGCCTTTCTGATTGTATCAGCAAGGTTGTTTATATCCTTTACTATGTAACCATGCTTGGTGATGGGCATGGTCACGCCTGCTATATCCACCTCCTGAAAGCTGTCCTTACCAAGAGCCGGAAGATTGACATTACAGGTAATGGCCACAATGGGTACCGAATCCATAAAAGCCGTTGCTATACCCGTAACCAGATTGGTTGCTCCGGGGCCGGATGTTGCCATACACACGCCGACCTTACCCGTTGCCCTGGCGTAACCATCGGCCGCATGCGCCGCACCCTGCTCGTGGCTGGTAAGTATATGCCTGATCTCCGGATGCTTATAGAGGGCATCATAAATATTCAGAATGGTGCCTCCCGGATATCCGAATACGGTATCAACTCCCTGCTCCTTCAAACATTCTATTACGATTTCCGATCCTGTCAGCTGCATATTTTCCTCCATAATAAACAGTTTAATAGCCTATCCGGGGATCTCAAGGATCGCCCCTCTGTTTCCGCTGGTAACCATGGCGGCATATCTTGCAAGATAACCTGTGGTAACCTTGGGGTCTCTGGGTGTCCATTCTGCCCTTCTCTTCTCAAGTTCTTCATCGGATACCTTAAGATTTATTGAATAATTGTTGATATCGATCTCTATGATATCCCCTTCCTCAACAAGAGCGATAGGGCCGCCCACTGCTGCTTCGGGAGATACGTGACCTATAGAGGCTCCTCTTGAAGCTCCGGAGAAACGTCCGTCCGTTATAAGGGCAACCGTCGATCCAAGCCCCATACCCGCTATGGCTGATGTGGGGTTGAGCATCTCCCTCATGCCGGGACCTCCCTTAGGGCCTTCATACCTTATAACAACCACATCACCCTCTACGATCTTACCGCCCTTGATGGCTTCAATGGCATCCTCTTCACAGTCAAATACCCTGGCAGGTCCCTCATGCTTAAGCATTTCCGGAACAACGGCAGATCTCTTTACAACCGATCCGTCCGGTGCCAGGTTACCCTTAAGCACCGCAAGTCCGCCTGTCTTTGAATATGGATTGTCAACCGTCCTTATAACCTCGGGATCCCTGTTGACCGAATTCTTAACAGCCTCACCTATGGTCTTGCCTGTAACCGTCATGCAGTCCTGATTGATAAGACCTATATCACACAGTTCCTTGATAACGGCATATACACCGCCTGCCTCGTTAAGGTCTTCCATGTATGTTGGACCTGCGGGTGCAAGATGACACAGGTTTGGCGTCTTCTCGCTTATGGGATTGGCAAAGGATATATCAAAGTCAAATCCTATCTCATGAGCTATTGCCGGAAGATGGAGCATAGAATTGGTGGAGCAGCCAAGCGCCATATCAACCGTAAGTGCATTAAGTATCGAATCCTTCGTGATGATATCACGGGGTCTTATGTTCTTATTAAGCATATCCATTACGGCATAGCCTGCCCTCTTGGCCAGCTTGAGCCTCTCGGAGTATACTGCCGGGATGGTTCCGTTGCCGGGGAGTCCCATACCGAGGACCTCCGTAAGGCAGTTCATGGAGTTGGCCGTATACATACCGGAGCATGACCCGCATGTGGGACATACCTTCTCTTCGTATTCTGTAACATCATCTTCCGTTATCTTGCCTGCGGCGTATTCACCTACAGCCTCAAACATGGAGGATAAGCTTCTCTTTCTTCCCTTAACGTGACCTGCAAGCATAGGACCGCCGGATACAAATACGGTAGGAACGTTGACTCTTGCGGCAGCCATTAAAAGTCCAGGTACATTCTTATCACAGTTGGGGATCATTACAAGCGCGTCAAACTGATGGGCAATGGCCATTGCCTCGGTCGAGTCCGCTATAAGGTCCCTCGTAACCAGGGAATATTTCATGCCAATATGCCCCATTGCAATACCGTCACACACAGCTATTGCAGGGAACATGACGGGAGTACCGCCCGCTTCGGCAACACCAAGCTTTACTGCCTCCGCGATCTTATCAAGGTTCATGTGTCCCGGAACGATCTCGTTATATGAGCACACGATACCTACCATGGGCTTCTTTATCTCCTCGGGTGTATACCCCAGTGCATTAAGAAGCGACCTTGCCGGTGCCTGCTGCATACCGCATTTCATGTTATCACTTACCATTTTTCTCCTCCACTTTTCCTTCCCAAATTAAATCCTTTCAGCTATAAGGTCACCCATCTCATCGCATTTAACCTGAGGCTCGCCTGACTTTGCTATATCTATGGTCCTGTAGCCTTCCTTAAGGACCTGCTTTACCGCCGACTCTATGGCATCCGCTTCCTTGTCAAGATCGAAGGAATACCTGAGCATCATGGCGGCGCTTAAGATCGTTGCTATGGGATTGGCTATGTTCTTACCGGCTATATCAGGTGCCGATCCGCCCGAGGGCTCATAGAGTCCGAACCTGGTCTCATTAAGCGAAGCCGAGGGAAGCATTCCTATGGAGCCTGTTATCATGGAGGCTTCATCGGAAAGGATGTCTCCGAACATGTTCTCCGTAAGTACCACATCGAACTGGGCTGGATCCTTAACAAGCTGCATTGCCGCGTTATCAACGAGCATCACCCCGTATTCAACCTCCGGATAGTCCTTCGCAACTTCGTCAGTTACCTTACGCCACAGCCTTGAGGAATCAAGTACGTTGGCCTTGTCAACAAGGGTTACCTTCTTACGGCGCTTCATGGCTATATCAAAGCCCTTGATGGCAATACGCCTTATCTCCTCCTCGGTATATTTAAGGGTATCAACGGCAGTCATCACCCCGTCGATCTCCTTCGTATAGCGCTCACCGAAGTAAAGCCCTCCCGTCAGTTCACGCATCATCATCATATCAAAGCCCTTCTCGGCAACCTCCTCCTTAAGGGGACATGCCTCCTTAAGCTCCGGATAGAGGTAAGCGGGACGAAGGTTGGCGAAAAGGTTAAGTGCCTTCCTTATTCCCAGAAGCCCGGCCTCCGGGCGTTTCGACGGCTCAAGCTTATACCAGGGCGACGTGGCCGTGTTGCCGCCTATGGAACCCATAAGAACCGCATCCGAATTCTTAGCTGCTGCGATAGTCTCATCCGTAAGGGGAATACCGTACTTATCTATTGAACAGCCTCCCATAAGAAGCTCTGTAAATTCAAATTCATGGCCGTACTTTTCGGCCACCCTGTTAAGCACCTTCTGTGCCTGTGTGACTATCTCGGGGCCAATGCCGTCCCCTTTGATGCTCGCTATCCTGTATTTCATCCTGTTACACTCCTGTTAAAATTTAGACAAGGATGCTCCTTGGAGCATCCTTAAAACATCACCTGATATAGCAAACCGGACACCGTGTCCGCCCGCCATAAGCTTCTATTCAGCTCCAGCCTTCTCAACTTCCGAAATTGCAGTCTTCTTCATGGGGATCCTGCAGTTCTTGTTGCTGCCGAATTCCACGATAACCGTATCTTCGTCAATATCGATGATCTCACCGTAAAAACCCGCTGTGGTAAGTACATAATCCCCAACATTGAGATCAGCCATCATGGCATCATGCTTAGCCTGTTCCTTCTTCTGGGGACGTATCATCATAAAATAAATAGCCACGCCGAAAACAGCAAACCATGCCACCATGGTCACTATCTGGGCCGAACCTGCAGCCTGCTGCGTCAGTAAAAGTGTCATCTCATTTCCTCCGTTTCATAAAAACACTTTTTTAATAATACACAAAAAGCCACTATTCATCAAGTACTTTTAAGCCTTCCAGCTTCCTTTTTTTGTAGCCTGCGAAGTCACCCTCATCCAGCGCATTTCTTATCTCCGACATCATCGTGTTGTAGAAATACAGATTATGCTGGACACACAGCCTCATTCCAAGCATTTCCTTGGCCTTTAACAGATGTCTTATATAAGCCCTTGAATACCTCATACAGGTCGGGCATTTGCAGCCTTCCTCTATCGGAGAATCATCCAGTTCATATCTGGCATTGAACAGATTGATCTTTCCTTTATTTGTATACAGGTGTCCATGTCTTCCGTTCCTGGATGGATATACGCAGTCGAAGAAATCAACTCCTCTCTCAACTGCCTCAAGTATATTGGCAGGGGTTCCGACACCCATGAGGTATGTGGGCTTATCTCCCGGAAGATAAGGAACCGTGGCCTCTATGGTTTCATACATTTCCTCATGACTCTCCCCGACAGCCAGACCTCCTATGGCATATCCGTCAAGTTCAAGCTCCGATATTGCCTTAGCGTGCTCCTGTCTTATATCCTTAAATATCGCTCCCTGATTTATACCGAAAAGAAGCTGCTCCTTATTTATGGTATCGTCAAGCAGGTTCAGTCTCTTCATCTCATCCCTGCAGCGGACAAGCCATCTGGTGGTCCTGTCCACCGAAGCCTGAACGTATTCCCTTGTTGCCTTGGAGCTTGGGCACTCATCGAAGGCCATGGCTATGGTCGATGCAAGGTTGCTCTGTATCCGCATGCTCTCCTCAGGCCCCATAAATATCTTGCGTCCGTCCACATGAGAATTGAAGTACACTCCCTCTTCCTTTATCTTTCTTAAGCTGCTCAGTGAAAACACCTGAAAGCCGCCGGAATCGGTCAGGATTGGTTTGTTCCATGACATGAACTTATGTAAACCGCCAAGCTTCTTTACCACTTCATCGCCCGGTCTTACATGCAGATGATACGTATTTGACAATTCAACCTGAGTACCTATCCTCTCAAGATCCTCAGTTGACACCGCTCCCTTTATCGCCGCCGCCGTTCCGACATTCATGAACACGGGAGTCTCTATAATGCCGTGAACCGTCTCCATTCTTGCCCTTTTTGCATTTCCTTCTTTTTTTAGGATAGTATATTTCATATTAATATAATTCCAATTCCTCCAGATATTCTTCCAATGTCAGTTCATCTTTGTATATTTCAGCGGCTGCCTCTTCACCCACATATCGAAAATGCCAGGGCTCATAAATGATACCGGTGATATACTCCTTGCCCTTCGGATATCGCAATATAAATCCGTATTTATGAGCATTGTCCTTAAGCCATTTTCCGGCTTTTGTATTCGCAAAGCCCTCATTCAGGCTTGTGTAACCCGGTGTTACTATGTCAAGTGCCATTCCCAGCTCATGTTCGCTTGTTCCCGGTATGATGACCGAGTAAGAGCCTATCCTGAAGGCGTCAAGATACGACAGTCCCTGACCGGTGTAGGTCCGTATCTTCCTGTTGAAAAGCTCCTGCTGGTGGGTGTGTGTTCTGTATCCGGAGCAGGCCGAAAGTGTAATCCCTTCATCAGAAGCCGCATCAAACATCTCATCCAATGGAGCCTTGACCTCCTCCCTTATTGACACTCCTCTGAAGGGAACCATGACCGCTTCATAATCATCGGGAATCGGATTCTGCTTATTCACCAGTATAAGCCGCCAGTCGTCCGGATCTGTCTTTTTTCTGTCATCGTCCGAAGCCCCTTCCTTCTTTATCCTGTTCACATCAGTCCGGCTCTTATCCGGTCCGGCCTTATCTGCCGTGCTTTTATCCGGCGTCTCCCTGCCGGCTTTATTATCCGAAACCTCTCCGTCCTTCTCCTTATTTCCCTGATCCCTCCCACCGGCCTGTCCGGAAATCCTCATCTTAAGGACACTGTTCTCGGAGCCCGTTTTTACTATGCCAAGGTTACCGGCATTTCCATTCCACAAGGCCGCATTTTCCGAAACCGACTTAAATTTCCAGCCATCAGCGTATACAGGCCGAATAAGCCCGGACATACATAAAACAAATATCACTATGGTATAAATTCTTTTATCTGTTTTCATCTTAACCCTGTTCCGTAAGGTTGTTTTTTAGCAGAATAAAGAATACCATACTCTTTTGGGTTTTACAATTGTCTGCTTATCTGATAAAGTATTTCTGACTTCAGTTAAGTACGTTAAACAACTGCGTTACGATAATTCAAATGATACAGATGAGGGAGAAACAGTTATGGCAGGCTCAACATTCGGTACCGACTTTAAGATAACAACATGGGGAGAATCACACGGCAAGGCTTTGGGCGTAGTTATAGACGGCTGCCCCGCAG
Organism: Lachnospiraceae bacterium UBA3641; assembly: GCA_002373875.1. Taxonomy (GTDB): domain Bacteria; phylum Bacillota; class Clostridia; order Lachnospirales; family Lachnospiraceae; genus UBA2868. Next base: position 23,936 of record DFKQ01000071.1, on the reverse strand, counting down.
GCCTTAATCTGTGCGAATCCGATATACAGATCTTCCTTGACAGGAGAAAGCCGGGCCAGTCCTTATATACAACCGCAAGAGCCGAAGGTGATAAGGCCGAGATCCTGTCGGGAGTTTTTAACGGAAAGACCACAGGCACACCCATATCAGTCATTGTATATAATAAGGACCAGCATTCATCCGATTATTCCGAAATAGCTTCCTACTTCAGGCCGGGGCATGCGGACTATACCTTTGATGAGAAATACGGCTTCAGGGACTATCGCGGAGGCGGAAGAAGCTCGGGAAGGGAAACGATAGGACGTGTGGCTGCCGGTGCCATAGCGGTTAAGCTCCTTAATGAGCTGAACATGGATATTCTCAGCTACACAAGGTCAATCGGCCATGTAAATATAGATCCTGATAATTTCAACAAGGAAGAAATATACAATAATCCTCTCTATATGCCGGATGAAAGGGCTGCAAAGGAGGCATGCGACTACCTTGACAAGCTCCGCGCTACAGGTGATTCTTCAGGCGGAACCGTTGAATGTATCGTAAGGGGATTGCCTACAGGACTGGGTGAGCCCGTATTTGACAAGCTTGACGCAGAACTGGCCAAGGCATTGATGAGCATCGGAGCAGTCAAGGCAGTAGAGGTAGGGAACGGCATAGAGGCGGCCATAAGCACGGGAAGCGCTAACAACGATCCCTTCCGCATGGATAAGGACAGGGTGATTAAGGCAAGCAATAATTCGGGCGGTACTCTGGGAGGGATCTCGGATGGGAGCGATCTTATACTCCGTGCCCATTTCAAGCCCACTCCATCCATAAGCAAGGCTCAGGATACAGTCAATAAAAGCAATGAAGAAATAAGGGTAAACATAAAGGGCCGCCACGATCCGGTCATAGTACCACGCGCTGTGGTGGTCGTCGAATCCATGGCAGCCATTACTCTTGTCGATCTTCTCATCCGTAACACATCTTCACGGATGGATAACCTTAAAAAAATCTATATATGATCCTACACTTCATCCGGAACCTTCATTATAACGATACCGTTACCCTTGGCGACCTTAAGCTCCGGACCGTTCATGATAATGGTATTGTTCTTAAGGTCAACATTGAAGAAGGTCATGGTATCGGTTTCGTGGTTCAGGGATACAAGGTGCTTATTATCCGGAAATACCGCTATATCCTTAGGGTAATCACCGCTTATCGGAAGCACGAACTTCTTGGTAAGAAGTCCGCTCTTGCTGTCGATCTCAAAGGCTCCTACCGAATTATCCCCTGCATTTGAACAGAAGAGGTACTTGTAATCAACCGAAAACTTCATTGCACAGGCGGCCGAATCCCCCGCATGGTAGTCATTTATGGTCTTGACTGTCTGAAGCTTGTTGAATACCGGATTGTCCTTCTCCTCCGCATAGGAATACACATCAATGGTATTATTCAATTCATGAATGATGTAACAGAACTTACCGTCCTTACGGAACTTGATATATTTAGGTGCCGATTCCTGGTCACTTCTTACAACATCGGCAAGCTTAAGCTTACCGGTCGCGGTGTCTAACCTGTATATCTTCACATGGTCAAGACCCAGATCGCAGGCGCACAGATAATGATTGTCCCTTGTCATCTTGACGCAGCTTACATGAGGCCTGAAGTTACGCTCCGCTATGCTGCCGATCCCCTTATGGAAGACCTCGTCGGTTATAGCCCCTATCGACCCGTCATCGTTTATCTTAAGGACGGTTATCTTACCGTCATGATAGCCCGCAACGAAAAGGAATGAATCGGTATAATCGGTTGAGACATAGCAGCCCCTCATACCGTTTATTGATGCCTTGTTGACCGGCTGAAGCTTCCCGTCCTTTATTATCCTGAAGGACTCAACTCCCATATCCGTTATCGAATAAATAAAGCGGCCGTTATGGGATATGGTCAGATAAGATGAATTGGTGATGGACACATGCTCCCTTTCCGTAAGCCTGCCCTCCTTCACGTCAGCGTCATATATCCTTATTCCCCAGTCATTATCGCTTGTATATGTTGAAACGTATGCAACATATTTATCCTTTTTCATATTACCTCAGTTCTCCCATCTCCATTGCAAGGTCTTCGTGGAATTCCTCCTCATCCTCCCTTTTGGATGACGTGTTTCCGTTATAGCTTCCTATGGTCACACCGTTCTTGACCGGTGCCAGAAAAATACCCACTACTATACCGAAGAAGAAGCCAACAAGCAGTATGAGTATCTTCTCCTTCCTTCTGTACAGTGCATAGATCAATCGTTTCATTTTATACCTCCTTGTTTCTTCACGTTCTTTTCCCTTTTTAATTTAACCTTTTCACTTTTTAACACAAGAACGGTCCTGCCTCCGACCTTTATGAGCTTATTGCCGTTATTGTCTGTTTCCGGCTCATATGCCTGCTCGCCCCTGCCTCCGGTGTCCATAAGATATTTGAAGGTGATATCCCTGGGGAGACCCGGTATGGCAAAAAAATGATCCTCCCAGTGCATATTGACCGCAATATAGAAATAGTCATCCGCCTTGCCCTTGGCATATTCACCGCACAAGAGTATTCCTATGTGTCTTATATGTGTATCCATTCCGGGATACCAGGCCTGCTCCGCGTGATATGATATATCCGGATACCCGCAGAATCTTGTATCAATCAGGCTTGCTTCCCTGTCCATATGAAGGATCCCATGGGCCCTTCTTAAGGAAATGAGCATCTTAACGTATTCATACAGTTCACTGCTTCTCCTGTTCATTTTCCAGTTAAGCCATGTGACATCATTATCCTGACAGTAGGGGTTGTTATTGCCCCCCTGGGAATTCATGAATTCATCACCTGCCATGAACATAGGCGTCCCCTGTGACAGCATGAGCATGGCAAATGCATTCTTAAGCTGCTTCATCCTCAGCTTAAGGATCGCGCTTTTTCTCGTAGGTCCTTCAACTCCGCAGTTCCAGCTGTAATTGTATGAGCTTCCGTCCTTATTATCTTCGCCGTTTGCTTCATTGTGCTTATAATCATAGGACACCAGATCATTTAAGGTAAACCCGTCATAGGATGTCAGATGGTTTATGACCCTGATCCTGTCGGGATTACACCTGAGCCTGTAAACGAACTTATGGAGCATATCCTCGTCGCTCTTAAGGAAGCGCCTCATATCCACAAGGTAGTCCTGATTATATTCGGCAAGATTTCCGTTCACGCTGCAGGTATCCCCTCCGAAGATTCCTGATGCCTCGAACCGTTCGTAGTACAGCTTGGCATCCGTTATCATGGGGTCCGTGGCCAGCACGTCAAGCGGAAGATCAGCCCCGTATATATGGAAACCGTCAACATGGTATTCAAGCCTCCAGAACCTTAAACAGTCGGCAATAAGGTTACGGTTGATCTCCCGGGGGAAGTAGAACTGCATAACAAGCTCTATACCTGCCTTGTGGAGTGCCTTCACCATGTCCTTGAATTCGGTGACCGAATCGGAAGAGTAGGTATACTGCGGCTTGGGAACGAAATAAGACCCGGGCTTAAAGCCCCAGTAGTTTATCCTGTACTCATCCTCACTATAATTGCCTGCCTCATCAACAGACCCTGACCTGTAATTCCTGATCTTATCACATTCGTTAAAGTCATACGCAGGCATAAGCTCCACCTGGGTGATCCCAAGGTCCCTAAGATAGGGGATCTTCTCAATGATACCAAAGAATGTACCCTTCCCCCTGACTCCCGATGAGGAATGCCTTGTAAATCCCCTTACATGGAGCATATATCCGATAACATCGGCGTAGGGAAGCTTAAGGGGCTTATCCCCTTCCCAGTTATAAGACGGATCATATGGCATCGCCATTTCCTGCTTTAAGCTGCCCTTATGGTCACCCCACTTGCGCCTGGATCTGAGACGCATGGTGTATGGATCCCTTACCGGTTCACCCTCTTTATGATAAACATATGTGACCTCCGCTTCCTTAAGACCCTTCACAAAGACCGAGCGAATACTTCCGTCAACCTTATAGTCATTCATGTTGATGTTGTAAAGGGTCCGACCTTCACTGCCGTAGATCTTAAGGTTCAGATTTATATCATCCCGATATGCTATGCAGAATTGTATGCCGTCTTCTGTAACATATGTTCCATAGGGATATGCCTTACCTAATATGATATCTGTATCCTTCATCTCATTCTTCCTGCTCGTATTATGTCTTGTCGTGATTACAACATGCTATATAACTACCGACTTATTAAAGTGCTGTACTGAATAGTTACCGGCATATTATATCATAACGAAACGGTTACTTCCATGGTTTCATCGCAAATACCTGCTTCTTTTATAAATCTGGATTCCCTTTTTCCATATTCATCCTTCTGTATACCCGTGAGAAAAAGAGCCTTGCGGCATCTGGTCATACCCACATAAAAAAGCCTTCTCTCCTCTTCAAGCTGTCTGCCGCCATCACATTTCTTTGACGGGAATACTCCCTCCTGCAGGCCGATCATAAAGACATTGTCATATTCCAGTCCCTTGGCCGAATGTATGGTGCGTAGCTCTGCGGCATAGGGGCCCACGTCTTCACCCTCATCATGGCCTGTGGCAATGCCTTTGTCTTCTGCCCCCGCATCTATGCACTTAAGCCAATCCTTTATACTTTTATGGGTTCTTGCCCTATCAAGCAATTCCGTGATCACCTCATCCGGATCGTTTTCTGTTGCGTTAATAAAGTATTCGCGCCTGATATGATCAAGCATCCCTATACCCCTTAAAATGTAATTTACCGCGCCAAAGCAGGTCATATCCTTAATATAGTCGATATCCGAAAGGAGCCTGACTATCCTTCCCCTGTATTCTTCGTCCTTAAAATATCCGGTCATATGTCTCCGCATGTCAGTATCAAGTCCGATACAATCCCGTGGCAGCCCCCTCTCCGGTCTGTTTAGAATCCTGTACATATCCTCCCTCCTGTCTGATAAGCTCAGCCTAAGATAAGCCAGTATATCCTTCACCCACTCCCTGTCGTAGAAGCTGACCCTTTTATCTTTTCTCCTGTAGGGTATGCCCCTGCTTTTAAGGACTTCCTCCAGTATATCCCCGCTCTTTGACATCCGGTAGAGAACGCCGATCGAAGGTCCTGAATGTTGATCCTTCGCCTGTGCCGACATCTTTTCAATGATACCGGCGCAATAAGCCGCTTCATCGGCTGCATTAAAAAAACACTTATGGCTTATACAGGGGCCCTGATCCCTGCCGTTGCTTCTCAGTTCTTTGGAAAACCTGTCAGAATTATGCCCTATAAGCCTTCCGGCATGCCTTACCACCCGCAGGGGACACCTGTAATTTACGCTGAGCATTACCTTCTCAACATTCCCGTAATCTCCCACAAACCTTTTCATGACCTCAGGCTCCGCTCCCCTGAAGGAATAGATCGACTGATCATCATCCCCGACGCAGAAAACATTTGCCCTTTCTCCTGCCAGCAGCTTAAGGATCTCGTACTGCCTCAGGTCTATATCCTGAAACTCGTCCACCAGGATATATCTGTATCTCTCCTGCCATTTACGCCTTATCTTTTCATTCGACCCAAGCATCTTAAGACAGTCGGCGATCATATCGTCATAGTCAATATATCCTTCCTCTCTCACCAGCCTGTTATAATCATCATAAACCAGGTTAAGGCTTTCAAGTTCTTCTTCATCCGCCAATCTCTCAAGCATGGGATTCCCCATCTTCCTTAAGCTGATAAGCTCTGTCAGGCGTTCAACATAAGAAAGGTCGCATCGTCTTATACCCTTTGCGGCCATGGTCACCTTCATGTATTCTGTTTTTCTGTTTGCGGTTAATATTCGGGCCCTTCTGTACAGGCCCTGACTTTTTAGAATATGATAAAATATGGCATGAAATGTACCGAATGTCACGGGATATGAGGCGTGTGCCAGTTCTTCAAACCTCTCCCGCATTTCACCTGCGGCCGCCCTTGAAAAGGTCAGAACAAGTATGCCGTAAGGATCAACACCGGCATCCCTTACAAGGTGCTTAAGCCGGTTTACCAGCACTGCCGTCTTGCCGGAACCCGGCCCAGCAAGTACAAGCATGGGGCCGTCCCCGTGCATGACGGCCGCAAGCTGTTCATTGTTCAATTGCAATACTAAATCTCCTTAATCTTCATCATCTGCCATAAATTCTTCATTATCAAGGAATTCATCGAATGCATCAGCTACAGCCTCATATTCGTCATCATCTTCGATATAAGTAAGCTCCGGCTCAACATTCGGATCCTCCTCATCCTCCTTATAACGGTAGAACCATACATCACCGTCCGCGTTTTCCCCGTTTTCATCAAGGGGAAGAAGAACGATATAATCCTTCTCATCAACCTCCAGTATGGTGATCACTGCGCAGTTGACCACCCTGCCGTCGTCAAGTTCCAGCTCGACAGTCATCTCCTCCTCGGGAGTATTATCATCTATGTCCTTAATCTCTTTGCTCATTTTATCTCCTTTTTATTCATCCTTCCAGCAAGCGGATACCTTCCCTGATCCTCTCAAGCGACTCTTCCTTCCCAAGGACCTCCATAAGCTCTGTAGCGCCCCCCGGCGTCATCTGTTTACCGGAAAGAGCCGTTCTGACGGGCCACATGACATATCCGTTCTTGACACCCTTCTCTTCAACATACCTGCTCAGCAATGCATAGAGGGCATCATTGGAATAATCATCCTGCTCTTCAAGAAGAGGCAGTACATCCTTTAATACCTCAAGGGATGATTCTGCACTGGTCTTCATCTTCTTGTGGGTATACATGCTTATATCATAATCCGGAAGCTTCTCGAAGAAATCAATATGATCCTTAATATCGGGGAAAACTTCGATCCTCGTCTTGACCATACCGGCTATCTTCTTAAGGTCAAGCTCCTTTGTTATGACCTCCCTGATATAAGGCAGGGCCTTTTCGTAATACTTATCGAAATCCATGGCCTTTATGTATTCGCCGTTCATCCACTTAAGCTTGGTAAAGTCAAAGACCGCAGGGCTCTTGCTCATGTGGTGGTAATCGAACTTCCCGATAAGCTCATCAAGAGACATTATCTCCTGATTATCCTCGGGACTCCATCCGAGCAATGCCACAAAATTGACTATGGCTTCGGATACGAAGCCCTGCTCCAGAAGGTCCTCATAAGATGAATGGCCGCTCCTCTTGCTTAACTTCTTATGGTCCTCATCCGTTATAAGGGGACAGTGGACATAAACCGGCACCTCCCAGCCGAAGGCTTCGTAGAGCCTGTTGTATTTGGGTGATGACGATAAGTATTCGTTACCGCGTACCACATGTGTGATACCCATAAGATGATCGTCAATAACATTGGCGAAATTGTAGGTGGGATATCCGTCTGACTTGATAAGGATCATATCATCAAGCTCGGCATTATCAACGCTTATATCCCCGTATATCTCATCATGGAAGGTTGTTGTACCTTCATTCGGATTGTTCTGCCTTATAACATAAGGCCTGCCCTCTGCAAGGTTTTTATCAATCTCCTCCTGACTAAGATGCAGACAGTGCTTGTCATATACGCTTATCTCCTTACCGTCCACCACCTGTGTAAGTGACTCAAGCCTTGCCTTATCGCAGAAACAGTAATAAGCCTTCTTCTCTTCTATAAGCTGTTTGGCATACTTAAGGTATATCCCCGATGCCTGACGCTCACTCTGGACATAAGGGCCTACTCCCCCATCCTTATCGGGACCCTCGTCATGGATCAGTCCGGTGTCCTTCAGCGTCCTGTATATTATGTCAACCGCGCCCTCCACATATCTCTCCTGATCGGTATCCTCTATCCTTAACAGAAATTCACCGTCTTCATGCTTGGCGATAAGATAGGCATACAACGCCGTCCTTAAATTACCCACATGCATCCTTCCCGTTGGCGAAGGAGCAAATCTTGTTCTGATCTTGGTCATAGTTCTATAAATACCTCTGTTGTTGAATTTACGGCCTGCCGCATGTACAATCATACATACAAAAGTTTAATAAGTAAAGCTTTATTTCTTCATATAACTCTCTTTTATTCCTTATTTATCACGACCTTAATATCATAGCCCAGTCCGCCGCAGCCTACGCTGACAGTAGCCTCACCCGCCGATACGGGAGTTATCGTACCATCGCCCGCGACCCTGCATACGGATGTGTCGGATGAAGAGAAAGTCACGCCATGGCTCAGCAGCTCCATGTTTGTCAGTTCGTGCATCTCATAGCTTTCAAACACAGCCATCGGCCTTATCTTTACAATATAGGGTTCCTTAAGTCCGATATCATACCTGCTCACCATGGGGAAGAAGGCTTTAAGCCTTGATGGACTGTTCTTCCCCTTAGGAAGGACGCTCAGGCTTATATCCCTTCTTAAGCCATCATATTCAACCGTAACAAGGGTCATCCCCGCTGTCCCCGGGATGATCTCACCCGAAGAGTTCACACTGACAACAGAACTGTCGTATTTTTCTATCGTTACCGCATTTAGTCCGATAAATCTCTCATTTCTGTAATTGTCCCTCACATAATATCCGATCGAAAATGCTCCTTCCCCCTCTTTACGGGAGTAAATGAGCTTATCAGAAGCAAGCATCATCGGCGCCGCATCATCTGTCTCTGTCTTAAAGGCTATCGCCTGTTTAAGATTATCACCGCCATCGTCCGTCCTGTCAGGTTCATCCGTATATTCCACGCAGGCCGGTGCAAGCCTCGCGGCCCATACGCCCCATGCATCGTTGCCGGCACCGGCGTAGGCATACCCTATCATTACGGGATCACTGCCCCCGATATGGCCCCGGGAATCCGACATGATACCGCAGTTGTGGCAGCCTGCCAGGACATTCTTATTGATCTCGGATACCCTGTCAAAGGTTACGCCGTCATCCGATTCATAATACAGAAGACAACTGTCCTCCTTAAATCTTCTGTTTGTGCATACCGCCATGAATTTATGACTCTTATCAAGATAGGCAACATCCCAGGAATCGGAATCATCATAAACATATTTATCATCCGCCGGCTCCTCTGACATTGTACTGCCCATAAGAGTCAGCTTGCCCGGCCACTTCGGATCGGTAAGGTCCGCAGTACGTATCTCGGTAATGCGCTTCCTCTCAAGATCAGTCGTAAAAGAGTCCCTTGTACTGTACATATAGAGCATATCATCGATAACGACAAAGGCGGGCTCACCGCAGCCCCAGCCGATCTCAAGCCCGTTAAAATATACTATCGGCACAGGCATACCACCCCAGCCCGACCCGTTCCATTTCTCATAGGGTCCGTCGGGTTTTTGTGCCCTTGCAAGAAAGATGCTGTTGCACAGCCCCTTCTCATTACTGTTTATCGTAGAGGTATATCCGATATAGTAATAGCCGTCATGGAAGAATACATCCGGATCGCAGACAGAAAGAGCATCCGGCGTGTTCGGTGAAGGGCTTAAGACCACCTTCTCGTCTGTCCATGTGGCTCCGCCGTCATCAGAATGCCTGTAGGTCACCCAGTCATATTCATCCCTGCCGTCTCCGGGCGCAGCGAACCATATATCTATACCGCCGTCCTCATCAAGCAGGATCGACGGACTGTACCTATAATCCTGCACCCCGTCATCCGCGGGTGTGAAGATATCCCTTCCGCTGTCCGTAAGCGTAAGCCTTATATGCTTATCGGCAAGCGCCGAATCATAGACATCCGCTGCTTCATCCATGCTGAGCGTATACGTATCATCCGGTATATCCGCATCCCCATCCCGAACCTCATCATTGTTCTCAAATACAATGACGGGCTTGTCTGCAATCTCCCTGACGGCCTGCCCTCTATCCTTACAGCCGTACAAAAGAAACGCCGCCATAACTGTCAAAGCGGCCCCGCCTGCTAACCTGTATATTTTCAAATGCCTTAACCCCATATCTATCGTCCAATCATCTTAGTAGCGGTTCCTGATCCTGTTATAAGGATCAGATGCCAAAAGTCCCTGACCCAGACCTTAAGGATACCATATTTCATGGGCTTGTACAAACGATAATCTTGACTATCAACAATTTCAATGGTATAAAATAAAAGGATTTTAACGCTTCATACGGAGATGTATATGAGTAATATAGATTATTTGGAAGATGTAATGCAGGTGGCCCCTCTTAAGCTGGTGGTCCACGACAGCATAGCTGATGTGGGACGTCAGGTAAATGAATATCTTATCAGGTTTCGTAAGCAGGTCAACCAGGAACATCTGGATTCCCCTGCATTTCAGGGATACAGGGCCGATGATTTCATAGCCGACTGTTCCTGTCCGAGGTTCGGTTCCGGCGAGGGCAAGGCTGAGTTCCATGAATCCATCCGCGGCAAGGACCTCTACATCCTTGCGGATGTCGTAAACCACAGCCTGACATATCCCATTAACGGATTCATCAACCACATGTCTCCCGATGATATATATCAGGATGTTAAGCGCTTCATTGCCGCCGCAGCCGGTAAGGCTCACCGGATCACCGTGATCATGCCCTTCCTTTATGAGAGCCGCCAGCACAAGCGTTACGGGCGTGAGTCCCTTGACTGTGCCTACGCTATAGAAGAATTAAGTGAGATGGGTGTATCGAACATAGTCACCTTCGACGCCCATGATCCCCGGGTCCAGAACTCGGCTCCTCTGTGCGGTTTCGATAATTTCCAGCCACCCTATCAGTTCATAAGGGCCCTTCTGCATTATGAGAAGGATCTTGTTATAGATAAGGATAATCTTGTGGTAATATGTCCCGATGAGGGCGCCCTCCCCAGGGCGGTATATTTCGCGGGCGTACTTGGAGTTGATACGGGCATGTTCTATAAGAGAAGGGATTATTCCAAGGTCGTGAACGGCAAGAACCCTATAGTAGCCCACGAATTCCTGGGTGACAATATTGACGGTAAGGACGTTATAGTCATTGACGATATCATCTCATCCGGCGGGAGCATGATCGACACTGCCAAGCAGCTTAAGGCAATGAATGCCACGCGTGTATTTATATGCTGTACCTTCGGTCTGTTCACCGACGGTCTTGAAATATTCGACGAAGCTTACGAAAAATGTTATTTCGACAGGATTATATGTACCAACCTCAATTACCATTCACCCGAATTGTATGATCGCTCTTATTTTATCGAAGCCAACATGAGCAAGTTCTTAGCCTCGATAATCGATTTTATGAACCATGATGTAACATTATCGAACGTTCACACACCGACCGAGAAGATAAACCAGATACTTGCCAAATACAACAAACGCGAATATGTGGATGAGCCCCTGAATTAGGGGCTCATCTCAGTTATGGGCATATTCAAAAGCATTTTTATACCACTTGATCTCATCATCAAGGATCGCTATCACATCGAACCTGACATTGTCGCCATCCTTAAGCTTCCTTAAAACCCTGAAATAATCGGCTACCCTGGATATCTTATATTGCTTGTGCCGGTCGACAGCCAGGGCAGGATCTCCTGCGGCGCCTGTTTTCCTGTATTTCACTTCACAAAAAATATAGTAGCTCCCGTCGTGACCTACTATATCTATTTCTCCGAACCTTGACCTGAAGTTTCTCTCGATTATCCTGACACCGTTTGCGTTAAGAAAGGAAACGGCCTTATCCTCATATCTGCTTCCCACACTGCGTTTGTTCATGACTACCTTATCTTGGAAACCTTACCCTTCATCTTCTCCATCTCATCCACGAATACCAGTATCTCGGCCACGACCTCGTAAAGCTCCGGCGGAATATAATCGCCGATCTCAAGCTTGCTCAAGGTACCGGCCAGCTTAGAGTCCTGATGAAGGGGTACATCCGATTCCTTAGCCTTCTCTATTATCTTTTCAGCAAGCGCTCCGCGTCCGCTGGCAATGACCTTGGGCGCAACATCACCAGGGTCGTATTCAAGGGCTATCGCCTGCTTGACTTTGGGCTTCTTATCATCCATACAAGTACCGGTCCCTTAAAGATTCTTCGCTTCGCTCAGAATGACTTCATCTCACGCTCTGATATCAAATGATAATCTGGATCTGATCGGTCCTCCCACAAGACCGTTGCTCTTCTCCTTGAGCATCTCACCTACCACTGTCTTCTGAGGCTCATCAGGCTTCTTCATTGTGACGGTTGTGGACATATTATAACCTTTTTTCTGCAATCTTGCATCAAGAATGCCGATATTTGCCTCTATAAGATCAAGAGCCTCTTCGTCATTAAAATAAAAATTGGTATTGACCTTATTCTTCTGCATGGCTACATAAACATCCATAGGCCCCAGATTATCCATATCAAGATGAAGGAAGGCACTGACATTGCCATCCTTATTGAGCAGATTCTTTTTCTTGGTATATACATAGAGCTCACCGTGTGCATTCTCTCTGGCCATTCTTACGGGAAGCTGCACGTAAGCAGCCATCTGGTTGAGCTGGTTCATGAAATTAACGTTGTCATTTATGTTCTGCGCGCTCTTCATTACTTCACTTCCGGCCTGCCCCGCATTCTTAAGTATCTCAATGGCCTTCTGCGACTGTTCGGCCAGCTGCTTATACAGCTCCTCCACGGCGCCTTCTCTTGATACATCGGCCGGATTAAGCAGCATCTGCTTCATCAGCTGATTACCCACAAGCTGCTTGAAATCATTATTGTTAAGGAGTCTTGACAGGGCTTCCTTCTGAGCATCCGACAATCCATGGTCTGCCCTGGACATATCGATCATCGTCCTGACAAAGCCTATCACATCGTTAACCGACAAGGTTCCGTTTGTTATGTTATTAAGCTCCTCCGCCGGCATCCCCAGCTTGCCAAGATCCTCAATAAGTCCCTGCATGAGCCGGCTGCCCTGATCAGATGTGCTTCCTCCTCCAGCAAGAGCGCCCCCATCCTGTGAAACCGCGGTTTCTCCCATGTTTACGGAGGTATTCATCTGAGGCGTCGATTCGGAATCGGCATTAAGCGTCACGGCCCATACATCCTCAACCTCAACCGGGGGAACCTCCGGAATCTCGGCCATAATATTGGTAGGACCGTTTGCCGCTATCTCTATTGACTGTGCTGCTGTTCCCGCGATCTGCGGATTGTTAAGCATAGCTCCCCAGTCCCTGTCTCCTGCGGAAACCAGACCCAATATATCATTGCTCAGTTGAAGCTGCGCGTCGGTAAGCATCTGTCCTGCATCCGTATTTACAAGAACTGTAGCTCCATCCCCGCTTCCGTTACCGGTACCAAGAAGGTTACTCAGGCCGTCACTTAGCCCCGCGGCATCATTGATTATCTGATGTTCAAAGTTTTTATAATTCTCATACTGTTCGATATTCAGTTCATTAATGGGAAGTCCCAGCTTAGTAAGCTGCACAAGTGTTGCCGGATCTGTTGTCGGATTGGCTTCCATTATCCGTGCCATACCCCTTAAGGCCTGGGAATTGACGCTCATTCCCTCGTCGAGCATGTTTGTGACCATGGCAAGATTGGTTGCTGTCTGCCTAAGCCCTGCTTCAGACAGGGCCTGATTAGCCATGGTATTATTTGTAAGGTTTGCGTATAGGGGATGAAGTGTAGTACGATCCCCGTTACCGGTGACCTGGAACATAAGCTTCTGACCGACAGCTATGTCCATATTCTGATCGAGGCTTGCCGTAAGAGTTGCATTATTATCAAGGCGCAGGGTAACTTCACCGTTCTTAACATTAACAACCTCACCGCCCACAACCTGCCCCGGCGCTATGGTTACCGATCCGCCGGACTGATTGGAGGCATTGTTTGCCTGACCCTGCACTGCGCCCACCGAGCCTGCCTGCGAACCGGTAAGACTGCCCGCCCCGCTTGTCTGCCGGTATGCATTTATCGCACTTAGATCAAGCGCCATATTCTTCCCCCCGTCGTATGTGAATAAAGGTATCTGTTCAAAAGCCCATTCGCAAAGTCTTGCCTTCAGTTACAGATAAAGTTACCTATAAAAGTCCTTCTGTGTATGGGTGTCGGTCCGTACTTCTTAATGGCCTCGATATGCCCGGCCGATCCGTACCCCTTATTTGAGGCAAAGTCATACTCAGGATACTTCTTATCATATTCAACCATCAGCCGATCCCTTGTAACCTTGGCCACGATCGAAGCCGAGGCTATAGAGATTGACTTGGCATCCCCCTTGATGATGGGCACCTGCTTAATCGCTACTCCCGGTATCGTAACCGCATCATTTAACAGCAGGTCAGGCTGCCGGTCAAGCTTGCTTATTGCCTGGCGCATGGCCTCGTATGTAGCCTGAAGTATGTTTATCTCATCTATCCTCTCATTATCAATACAGCCTAAACCTACTGAAACAGCCTCCCTCATGATAATGTCATAAAGCTCTTCTCTTTTTTTTTCGGACAGTTTCTTGGAATCGTTAACATATAAAATGCAGGAATCTTTCGGAAGTATTACCGCGCCTGCCACAACAGGCCCGGCCAATGGTCCCCTTCCCACCTCGTCGATCCCGCAGATAAGCTTAAAATCCGCGTACTTACGCTCGTATTCCTTCATGCCTTCTATTCTTGCAAGCTCTGCTATATATTTTTCAAGCTTCTTCCCTGCCTTCTCAACAAGAGCCTGCACCCCGGGCCTCTCATCCGATTTATACTCATTTATAAACTCATCCATCTGCAATTCGGATAAAGCTGATAATTCGTTTTTTATATCACTTATTTTCTTTTCCATTGTTTTCTCACAAACGGTAACATCGGCCAAACGACCGGGAATATCAACACAGATCATACTCACTTATTCTAAGCGCAGAAACGGGCGGTGAGAGTTTATGTCAGAAGCCCCGCAAACCCCTTAGGACGTTCAAGTGAGATCCGCCCCAGCTTCCCGCTTCTGAATTCATCCATGACTATCCCCGCGGCACGTTCAAGATCGGGCTCACCTCCCCTGACAAGGCACTTCCTTACAAGTGCTATATCCGCCAGTACTTCATGGGCTGCCTTCCCTGTATCAACACCGTATCTATCCGCGATCAGCTGCTTATAGCTTAAGTCAGGATCATTAAGAAATGTAATAAGTTCGCAGGCCAGTTCCTGCTTTTCTATGATCTCATCATTTATGGAGCCTATGAAGGCGATCCTCTTGCCGATCTCCTGATCTTCGAACTTGGGCCAGAGGACTCCCGGCGTATCAAGAAGTTCAACATCCTTATTAAGCCTTATCCACTGCTTGCCCTTGGTTACTCCGGGTTTGTTCCCGGTCCTCGCGGCCGCCTTGCCCGCCAGGGAATTAATAAAGGTTGACTTCCCCACATTGGGAATGCCCACGATCATGGCACGGACCGGCCTGTTTTTTATTCCCCGCTTTTTGTCCCTTGCGATCTTATCCTTACAGGCTTCCTGTATGACAGGCTTAACCCTGCCGATACCTTCTTTCGAACGTGAATTTATCCTTACGACACTGTATCCGTTATCTGTATAATAAGCAGTCCATTCATCATTCAAACCGGGGTCAGCAAGGTCCTCCTTATTAAGGACCATCATCCTTGCCTTACCCCCTGCCAGCTTATCTATATCGGGATTCCTTGTAGCATACGGAGCCCTTGCATCAACAAGCTCTATGACAAGATCTATGAGCTTTATATCTTCCTCCATCATCCTGAAGGCCTTCTGCATATGGCCGGGAAACCATTGATATACCATTACTCCACCCTTCCCATTCTTGTTCCTTCGAACTTCATATGATACCAGACCTTGCCCACTATCATTTCACGGGTCACATTTCCTATGTTTGCACTTCTGCTGTCCTCGGAATTATCCCTGTTATCTCCCATGACGAAATACTCATCATCCGAAAGCTTTATGGCTTCCGCTGCAATTCCCGGATCCTCGGTGGGTGTATCCATTGCCTTCATTTCGCCATCAATATAAACCGATCCCTGCTTGATCTGTATCGTCTCACCCGGCAAACCCACGATCCTCTTGACGTAGAGATGGGTATTCTCATCACCGTTCGGGTGAAAGGCAATGACGTCACCCCTTTCGGGGGTTGAAAACTGATAAACTATTTTATTAAGGAGCACCTCTTCCCCATTGTGAAGAGAAGGCTCCATGGAAGATCCTATTATACTTGTTTTGATCCCGATGAAATTAACCGTCATTATACCCAGGAAAACAGCGGCCATGGAACCAAAAAACCAAAAGAGTACCTCATAGAGGATCGACATCTCATTTTTCCTTCTGTCACTTCCCGGAATATCAAGCTTAAGATCCAGTCCCTTTTTCTTCTTTCTTCTCATAAAAACACCAAAGGGGCAAATACGAAAGGTATTTGCCCCTTAAAGTCACTAACTGATTATTTAACAACTTCCTTAACCTTAGCGGCCTTACCGACACGATCTCTTAAGTAGAACAGCTTAGCCCTTCTTACCTTACCGCGTCTTACTACCTCGATCTTCTCAACGAAGGGTGAGTGCAGCGGCCATGTCTTCTCGACACCCACACCGTTAGAGTTCTTCCTTACGGTAAAGGTCTCGCGGTTGCTTCCGCCCTGCCTCTTAAGGACAGTACCCTCGAAGATCTGGATCCTCTCCCTGTTTCCTTCCTTGATCTTGGCATGTACCTTAACGGTATCGCCAACCGCAAACTCGGGAATGCTATCCTTCATCTGCTCAGCTTCGATGCTTTTGATAATTTCGTTCATAATAAAACCTCCTGATACTCTGACGTTCTTGCACTGATCATAAGGGGTACCGCCTGCGGTGGATTCCTTATGATGCCTTAGCGGCGAGCGTATTCAAAAAAGTACGGAGTACTTTTACATAATAAATACTATCAGATACAGCGGACCGTCTACTTAACTTAAAACAACTATAGTAGTTTACCATAATCCTTCATCAAATGCAAGGATCAGTTATTTATAAGTTTATCCTCTTCATTATTCCAGCTGTAGAGCTTGCGGATCTCCTCACCAACCTTCTCCGAAGGATGCTCGGCTGCAAGCTTCCTCATTGCCTTGAAGTGTACCTGACGTCCCGCGGGAGACATATCAAGAAGGAACTGCTTGGCGAATGAACCGTCCTGAATATCCGCAAGGATCTTCTTCATTGTCTTCTTGGTCTCTTCGGTAATAAGCTTGGGACCTGTTATGTAATCACCGTACTCAGCCGTATTTGATATTGAATATCTCATTCCGGCAAAGCCTGACTGATAGATAAGGTCCACTATGAGCTTCATCTCGTGGATGCACTCAAAATATGCGTTTCTCTCATCATATCCAGCCTCAACCAATGTTTCGAAGCCTGCCTGCATAAGCGCGCATACACCACCGCACAGAACAGCCTGCTCACCGAAAAGGTCAGTCTCGGTCTCGGTCCTGAAGGTTGTCTCAAGAACGCCTGCCCTTGCACCGCCTATAGCCAGCGCATAAGCAAGTGCCCTCTCAAGGGCCTTACCTGTTGCATCCTGCTCAACGGCTACCAGACAGGGAACACCCTTACCGGCCTGATATTCGGAACGAACCGTATGACCCGGTCCCTTGGGAGCTATCATTGTTACATCAACATCCTTGGGAGGAACGATACATCCGAAATGGATATTGAAACCGTGTGCGAACATAAGCATGTTACCCGGCTCAAGATTGGGCTCAATATCCTGCTTGTACATATCAGCCTGCTTCTCATCATTTATAAGGATCATGATGACATCAGCCTTCTTGGCTGCCTCGGCTGCCGTATAAACCTCGAATCCCTGCTTAACAGCCTTGTCCCATGACCTTGACCCTTCATAAAGACCTATGATGACGTTGCATCCTGACTCCTTGGCATTAAGGGCATGCGCATGTCCCTGGCTTCCGTAACCTATAACCGCGATGGTCTTGCCTTCAAGTGCCGCAAGGTTACAATCCTCTTCGTAATAAATCTTTGCCATTGTTGTTTCCTCCTGAAAAAATCATAATTTTATTAAACTAAAAGTCATACCCGGCTCAGTCTATCGTGACCAGCTCCCCGGTACCCCTTCTAAGTCCCGCTATCCCCGTTCTTGCTATCTCCAGAATCTCATAACCTCCGAGAAGATCAAGAAATGCATCTATCTTACTCTGATTTCCGGTAAGCTCGATTATCATTGAATCAATGTCAACATCAATGATCTTGGCACGGAAAATATCAGACACCGACACTATCGCCTGCCTCTGGTCATCCTTAACCTTTATCTTGATCAGGATAAGCTCCCTGAAAACCGATGAATCGGGCTTAAGCTCCCAGATCTGACGCACATCTATAAGCTTGCCGACCTGCTTCTCGATCTGCTCAAGGATCGCCTCATCACCCGTGGCTACTATTGTTATCCTTGTATATTTTGGATTTGATGTGGTTCCTGCCGTGATGCTCTCGATATTATAACCGCGTCTTGAGAACAGCCCCGAAATACGTGAAAGTACACCTGATGTATTATCTACAAGTAACTGAAAAACCTTTTTCTGCATATAAGACCACCTTTTAAGTTCACTTCCCCCATTTTATCATAGCTTAAGCATATGTCAATCACTGAGATTACACTTTTGCAGGGCCAGAGTGCCGGTTCTTGCCACCTCCACGATGCTTATCGAAGCAAGCATGTTAATAAGGAGATTCGTCCTCTCCGGAGTATCGCACAACTGGATGGTAAGAAGGTTCTTACTCATATCCACTATGGAAGCATTGAGTATCTCGCAGATCTCCATTATCTCCTTACGGGTACTCTTGTTATACTTGACCTTGACAAGCATAAGCTCCCTGCTCACGCTCTCTTCCTCCGAGAAGGTCTTGATCTTAATGACATCTATCTTCTTGTTGAGCTGCTTCTCTATCTGCTCAAGCGTACCCTTCTCGCCCGATGACACTATCGTGATACAGCTGACATCCGGATCATCCGTCTCACCAACTGCAAGCGAATCAATATTGAACATTCTTCGAGAAAACAGACCCGCCACCTTCATAAGGACACCGGACCTGTTCTCCACAAGTACCGAATATAATCTCTTCATGTTGCAACCACCTGTTTATTACTTCTATTTGACCACATCCAAGGGATCGATCATGACTTCCATAAGTGCCGGACCGTCCGTACCCAGAAAATCATCTATCAGCTTATCTGCCCCGTCCATATTCTCAAGCTTCATAAAGGGTACGTCATAGGCTGATGAGAGCTTCCCGAAATCCGGAGACCCTGAAAGATCGACAACCGAATAATTGCCCTTGTAGGTGTTATACTGGTATTCCCTGACAAGACCCAGATATCCGTTGTGGAAGATGATCGTCTTAATGGGAAGCTTATGCTGCTGCATTGTCGCCAGCTCCATCATTGACATCTGGAAGGAGCCGTCACCGCACACGGCTACGATCTGCCTTCCGGGTGCTGCCGCCCTTGCTCCTATCGCTGCCGGTATCGAATACCCCATTGTACCCATTCCCCCGGAGGTCAGGAACCTTCCTGCCTTGACTATGTGGTAGCCGCATGACCACATCTGGTTCTGACCGACATCGGCAACATATATGGCATCATCATCAAGCTTCTCGGACAGCATCCTTATAAACTCGGCAGGATCAACGTATTCACTGCGTGGCTTCTTCCTGACCGGTGCGTCGGCCTTGTAACCGTTCAGAGTTTCCACCCATTCGTTGCAGTTACACTCGGCCTCGTATTTTTTGATCTGTTCGAATATTGTATTTATATCACCTACAAGCGGGATATGGGGTCCCACGTTCTTACCTATCTCCGCAGGGTCCACATCGATATGGACAAGGACCGTGTTATCCATTATAAGATCGGGCTGTGATATGGCCCTGTCCGCCACCCTTGCTCCGATCATGATAATAAGGTCGGACTCATTCATGGCCCTGTTGGCATAGGGCTTGCCGTTGTTGCCCACCATCCCGAAGTAAAGAGGATCCTTTGTGGGCATCACACCGATACCCATAAGGGTTGATACCACCGGTATCCCGTACTTATGGGCAAAATCACGCACATTTTCAGATGCCTCTGACAGCAGAACACCGCCTCCCACGCATATGATGGGCCGCTGCGCCCTGCCTATTGCCTTTATCACCTTTTTGATCTGCACCACATGCCCGCTTACCGTAGGCTTATATGTACGCAGGTTAACCTCCGCCGGATATGAGAACTTCGATATCGCTGCATTCTGTATATCTATCGGTACATCAATAAGCACCGGACCCTTGCGGCCCGTTGATGCTATATGGAATGCCTCCTTGAATATACGGGGAATATCCTCCACGTTCTTGACAAGGTAGGAATACTTGACAAATGACTCTACCGCTCCCGTTATATCTGCCTCCTGGAACACATCCGACCCAAGCTGCCCCGAGTCAACCTGCCCCGTTATACATACAAGCGGTATGGAATCCGCGTAAGCCGTTGCTATTCCCGTAATAAGATTGGTGGCGCCGGGGCCTGAGGTAGCCACACACACGCCCACCTTGCCCGAAATCCTTGCGTAGCCGTTGGCCATGTGAGCCGCATTCTGTTCCGTCCTCACAAGCACCCTGTTTATATCCACTGACAGCATACTGTTGAAAAAGGGACATATAGCCACACCCGGATAGCCGAACACCACCTTCACCTGCTCCTCAAGCAGGCATTTTGCCATTGCATCTGCACCTAACATAACTATCTTAACCTTCCTGAATCATTTATCTTCTGAACATGCTCGCAAGCGGTTTGACGACGGCATTCAGGTCGGCGATCGATTCATTCAGTGACTTGATATCTATATCGGTTATGGTCTGTAAGGCTTCTCCCAGATTCTTCTCACTGGAGGTAACGAGCTTATCCACATCTTTGAGCATTCCGTTGATATCCGCATCCGCAAGATCCTGGGTTACCTTATTGAGGTTATCGATAGCCGGCTGTATATCATTAAGCATTCCGTTCACCTGGACAATGGCGTCATTGGCCTGAACTATTGCATCATTGGCTGTTACTATGGCGCCGTTGGCGATCTCGATGGTATCGGAAGCCTGCGCGATCACCTCATTGGCCTGTGCTATTATCTGGTTGGCCTGATCTACTATCTGGTTGATCTGGGGAAGGATCCTCACAACCGCGAATCCGACGAAGCACACAACAATAAGCGCAAGCAACGAAGTGAATGTTGCCAGCCATGCCTGAAATCTCGTGTAGCGGAGCTTCCTCTCATCCTTGTTTCTCATTTCGATAAGAAGCTCGGCGAGAACCTTCATATCATTCGACTGCATCGCATTGATAAGGTCGGCATCCGTTTCCTTACGCTGTCTCTTATTAAGATTCTTGGCGCTCCTGCTGATCAACTCCTCTATTCTGCTGCTGTCTGTACTGTTGTTCATGATAACCTCCTTTACAGCCTCCTTAACGTCGGCCGTTCCCATTATAGTAGTGTTTTTTACTGTTTCCCCTGATGTCTTACTTACTACTTCCCCATTCGTGACTGCAACCGGTTCCCTTACAGCCGCCACTTTTGCTTCCTTAGCCTTCTTGGACGCAGCCTCCCTTAAGGCTGCTTCCCGCAACTGCTTCTTTCGAAGCTTGGGATCGGAGGAAAGGAGCTTCTTCTTTTTCGCCATAACCTTCTCCTTTACATTTTTTAGGGATACAATCATTGTACCATACAATCAGCCAAAATCAAATCCAATACCCGTAATCTTGCCCGATTCATCCCTGTTAATTTTCAGCTTCCCGTCAAAACTTTTCCCGTTCTTGGAAACAAAGCCCTTAATAACGCCGGTTATTCCGTTTAAGGCCAGTTCTTTTACCTCTTCCTCGGTTATTTTATGCGAAAGGATCGTTCCTGATATACTGAAATCGCACTTGTTTTCGTCACGCCAGTAATTACTGCAGCCGTAGCCGAACTTGGTCGTGGTAAGCTCCCCTCCGCATTTAGGGCACTTGACCCCCAATGGCTTTCTGGTCGCTGCCCCCTTACTCTCCTTGCCGGTAAAGGGATGCAGACGGCTTGCCAGATTCATGGACATATCACTTCCGGCCATCTTAAGGGTCTCTCTTCGTATATAATCCTCAAGCTTCTGCCGGTATTCGTCGGCATCCACGGTACCGTTTATTATTCCTTCAAGCCCCTTCTCCCAGCTCGCTGTCATCTCGGGATTAAGCAGCGTGGGCACCGACATATCAACCACTTCGAAGATCATCTCACCCAGCTTGCTCGGAGTAAGGATAAGTGTCTTCTTATTCTCGTTTAAGTAACCGATGTCAACCAGCTTCTTTAATATCTGTCCCCTGGTGGCGCTTGTTCCGATTCCTGTCTTCTTTATCTGCTGCCTGAGTTCCTCATCCTCGATCAGATTGCCCGCATTCTCCATTGCGAGCATCATGGTTCCTTCGTTATATCTCTTCGGGGGTGACGTCTTTCCTTCCTTTATCTCATAAGAATCCACATTCACCGGATCCCCCTTCTTAAGGGTCTCAATAAAGGCCAGTACCTTCTTCTTGCCGTCTTCCGACAATTCATTCTCGTCATCGTCATTCTGCTTCGACACACCGGTTATTTCCATATAGCCCTTCTTCTTAAGGACCTTGGCCGTTGCGAACAGCTTCTCCTTATCCACACATACCGTCAGCTTGACGCCAAGATACTCGGCCGGTGGATAGAATATGCTTAAAAACCTCCTTACTATAAGGTCGTAAACCTTCGAATGCATGGGGGACAGGCCGCTTAATTCCCTTACCTGCCCTGTAGGGATTATGGCATAATGATCGGTAACATCCTCATCCTTGACATACTGGGTCTTCGCCAGATTAGCATACAGCTTATTATTCAGTATATTCTCCGTATACCCGGCAACAGGCCCGTAAGCCCTTAAACCGCTTAAGTTCTTGTCTATCTCCTTGGCTACTGCCGTGGTCAGGACCCTGGCATCGGTCCTCGGATAGGTGGTCAGCTTCCTCTCATACAGATCCTGGGCTATCTGCAGGGTCTGTGCCGGCGTGATCTTATACCTCTTGGCGCATTCCGCGGACAGCTCGGTAATGTTAAAAAGAAGGGGCGGTTTCTTCCTTGATGTGAACTTATCTATGGAATCCACCAGGCATTCCCTGCCGGTAAGCTCATCAATAAGCTTAAGGGCATCCTCCCTTGCCTTGAAACCGTTCTCCTTGTACAGGAGCGGACTGTTTATGTATTCCGATCCTTCAACGGCCTTCCATTCGGCCTGGATCTTCTCTTCCGTAAGGTTTCCTATGACCCTGTAGAAAGGGGTCTCAACGAAGTTCCTTATCTCCCGTTCCCGGTATACGACCATTCCCAGAACGCAGGTCATGACCCTTCCCACTGCTATGGCTGAATACTTCCTGGTTGCGGCGGCATCATTTACCAGCCGTCCGTACTTGACGGACAGGGCCCTTGAGAAGTTGATGCCCAGTGCGTAATCCTCGATGGTCCGCATGATGCCCGACTTACCCAGACGGTCGTATTCACTCATTGACCTGGCTTCCCGTATCCCCTTAAGGATCTCTTCATCGGTCTGGCTGTCTATCCATACACGCAGCTCCCTCATGCCCTCCCGGACTCCGCCGAAGTTACGTATGTTCTCTTCTATGGTCTGGCCTTCCTTCCCTGAGTCACCTGCCCAGTAGACGGTATCTATATCCTCCCTGTGAAGAAGACCGTTTACGATATTGTACTGTTTGGCTACCGGCTTGAGAACGCCGTACTTATACTCTTTGGGTAAAAACGGAAGATCCTCAAGCTTCCATGTCTTGTATCTGATGTCATAATCCTCAGGATACAGCATGCCCACAAGATGACCCACGCACCATGATATCACATATTCATTATTCTCTATATATCCGTCCCGATTGCCCTTGACGTTAAGAACCCTGGCGAAATCACGCGCCACGGAGGGTTTCTCGGTAATTATAAGCTTTTTACCCACTTTTACACAATCACTCCTAAGGAAATGCCCCCTCGCCTTCGCTCGGCG
>DFKQ01000047.1:71658-73806 GCA_002373875.1 Lachnospiraceae bacterium UBA3641 | reverse complement strand
CGATTTGTGCAATTATGGAAGGTATCCTCGGCCTTCAGCATGGGGCGGGCATTGACGACGTAATTGTTGACCAGCGGCTCCTCATGCTCCGGGTGAACGCGCTCAATCGCCCTCGCAATCAATACGGACAGCATGATGCCCGGCGTACCGTCATTCAATTGGGTAAACGGAAGAAACGAGTTTTCCGGGATCATCAGCTTCAGGATCAGTCCTTTTCCATTCACATGCTCAAGGCTGGAAGTTTCCATCAGGTTGAGGGCCTTCGGTGACGCCTGGAAATTGACCTTGCTGAGATCCAGCAGGGGCAGATCGCCCACCGGGTCATGTGTTTCACAATCTGAAACCGGCGTATCCAGTGTCTTAATGCCTGGGATTTCCTGTTCATCATAATAGTAATACAGGAGTGTGGCGGTCAGCGCGTAGACGCCCGTTCCATCGGAGCGCCCATGGAAGAAATCAATATACAAATTCTCCTGGTCGTAACATACAGACCAGATATGGCCGTTTGTCTCCGGAGCGCCCAGTGTTACGGCTTTATTGGTGTTAAGCAGCACAACCGGCCTGTTGTTCACTTCATAATAGAATTCCCGCTCATTTCTTTTGAGGGTGACGCAGAAGAAAGGATACCTCCTTGCGGTCTTGTCCAGAGCAATTCTCAGCTTCTGGCCATCAATCCTTTGATCGAGACGCAGATGTAAACGAATCGTGTAGCTTCCATGACTTGTCGCATAGAGCATCATCGCGTCTCCCCGTGTAATCTTCAATCCAAGATCTATCATTTTTCTTTCACCTCCGGAATAGAATCCACAATCTGGTTTCACTCTGTTCGGGGAAGCTTTATATTCGGAAGCTCCAGTTCATTGACATTCTGAAGGATGTATACAATTCTGTTGCCTTCCGGCTTCTTCCGAAACTCATTCTCAAAGGCAGGACTCGAAAAGGTCTGTAAAAAATCGAAGGGGAATCGTCCGTTGACAGCATATATTTCAACGGTCAGACCATATGCCACGGAAGAAGTCCACAGCCGGAAAACACGAATGTACTGCTCGGCTTCCCTGCAGTTTGCCTTTCCTGCGCAGCTAACCAACGCCGTAAGGACTTTGGCTGTCAGTGCCCTAATATAGCCCGCTACCCCCTGACTCTCCCTCTCGCTCTCTTTGGATAGAATCATGCGTGCAATTCCTGCCTGATTTTGTCGATAGGTGACAATATTATATTATACCATAACCATGTTAAGTAATGATACACTTCTCTAATTTATTTTTTTATGTGGTTAGGTATAATATAAGTTTCCCAATCTGCCGGACTATAGATTTCCGGCAGACTGGTTAACATCCTTTCTTACCTTAACGAAGACGCCATGACACTTTTTCGTATTTTGCTGGATAAGAGGAAAATGACAGTTCAGATTCGGAATTTTTACTGCTTAATGAGTTTTCAGATGATGGAAAGATGCATTTAAGGGCACTTGACAACCGGATCCGCATGCTGCAGAAGACATTAAAAATGTCTGAAAAACGTGACATCCGTTCCTGCCACGACTGCAGGAGGACTTATGCCAGCATACAGTACATCCATGGAGTCGATATAAAGACCATACAGGCACAGTTAGGGCATGCAACGCCACAGCAGACCTGGAAATAAATACATCAAAGACGTTATAGATGCCGAAACAAGGCTTCAGACGCTTTCAAAGGGGTGTATCATATCAGATGTATCAAATTGATAGGTCCACGCAATAAAAAAATGCCGCAAACCCTTGAGTTTACGGCATTTCCCGAGAGCGCGAGACGGCACACGAGGTCCGGGGGACCTCGGTTTTGCGCGGACCGAAGAGCCCACCAGGGCTCTGAGACCTCGAACCCGTTTGAGCACGGCAGGGCTCAAACATCACAAGAAAAAGGGTATCCATCCGGATACCCTTTTCTTGTGATCTTCGAGCGCGAGACGGGACTCGAACCCGCGGCCTCGACCTTGGCAAGGTCGCGCTCCACCAACTGAGCCACTCGCGCATTTTATTAAGTTGCGTTCCCGTTATCCGGAAACGAGAGCGGGTGATGGGAATCGAACCCACGTATCTAGCTTGGAAGGCTAGTGTTCTACCATTGAACTACACCCGCAGGTTAGTGCCCAGAACCGGAATCGAAC
>DFKQ01000047.1:0-71575 GCA_002373875.1 Lachnospiraceae bacterium UBA3641 | reverse complement strand
TTTTCAGTCCTCTGCTCTACCAACTGAGCTATCTGGGCGAACAAATAGGAAATCCTCAAAAGGTCTTTTCGTTGCACTCGCAAATGCTATTTTATCAGCATCATGCTAATAATGCAAGTCTTTTTTTTATAAATTTTAAATATTTTATTATTTAGCCTTTTTTGCTGTTTACTCATCGAACTGCACCGTAACGTAGTAACCCTGAGGTCTTTCTTCAATCCTTATTACTTCTCCTTCCCGGGTTTTAAGCCGTTCCCTCAGTTCGAAATTAGCTGACATTGCCCGTGAGGGATCGATCGTGTAATACCAGCTGGAAGGAAGGACACCCTCTGTTACGCTGACCCGTTCACCTTCTTCTATAATGCCGGGCCTTTCCATTTTGAATTCCATCTGCCGCATAGTTCTCTCCGTCCCCTGTATATTAAAATGAACCGCGGAACCGTCCCCTGTTTCACATACCAAAAGAACCGTCCCCATGGCACTTATTGTACTTTCAACAGGATCGCACTTGTTTTATCCATGTGTATCTTAAGCTTGGCTCCGTTAAGCTTATATTCCTTGTTTTCCATGGTGTAACCGCCTTCATGAGTGTACATAAGTGACCTAAGCTTAACGTCCCGGGGGCAACCCAGCTCGTAGCTTATCTTCATCTCAATATCCTTCTCATGATCATTGTTGTTTATGATTATAAGGCTTCGCTCCCTGCGTGTGAAGCGTCCGTAAGCGATCACATTATAATCCTTGTGGATACGCCTTACAGACCCCTCCCTCAATTCGGGATTCTCCTTACGCAGCCTTATCATGTCCCTGTGAAAGTCGATCATCTCGCGGTCTTCATTGCCCCATGGATAGGTTCGCCTGTTATCCGGGTCAGTGAAACCGCATACCCCGGCTTCATCACCGTAATAAATGGTCGGTGCGCCGGTCCAGGTCATCTGTATAAGGACAGCCTCCCTCATGACTGCCTTGTTAACTCCGTTATTGGCAGCCTCCGGTCCCATATTCGCAACACGCCCCACAACCTTATTGGTTCTTGTAAGGAACCGGGAATGATCATGATTGCTCAGCTCATTCATGGCGGTATTCAGCGAAGGACCTAACATCCTGGCTCCGTTATACTTCATCATATCGAAAAAGGCATCGGCGTTCCCCAGCATATCGTGGCGGTAATCATCGGAATGCTTCTGCATGCCCGTAAGGAACCAGGTCACCGGCTCCATAAAGGCATCGTAGTTCATCACAGTATCCCATTCATCTCCCTGAAGCCAGGATGAGGGATCCCCGTAATGTTCGGCCAGTATTATCGCATCGGGATTCGCCTGCTTGACTGCATGCCTGAAATCCTTCCAGAACTGATGGTTAAACTCGGGCGAATGCCCCAGATCAGCCGCAACATCAAGCCTCCAGCCATCCGCATTGTAGGGAGGGGATACCCATTTACGGCCTATGTAGAGAATATAGTCATACAGCTGTCTTGAACCCTCGTAATTCAGCTTGGGTAAGGTATCATGCCCCCACCAGCCGTCATATGTCCCGTTATAGGGCCATGAGTGCTCATTATAAAACTTAAAATAACTCCTGTAAGGGCTGTCCCCGTCTATATAAGCTCCCTTACTGTACCCGGGGGCATCCTCATATATGCGCTCCCTGTCCAGCCATTTGTTAAAAGATCCGCAGTGATTAAAGACACCGTCAAGGATTACCTTTATATTCCTTCTGTGACACTCGGCAACAAGGGCGGCAAAAAGCTCGTTCGAGGCTTCGAGGTTCTCGCGGCTCGTGACCCTGCTTATATATCTGGTCGCCTTTTTATTATCATAGTCACCCTCGGCAAGCAGATCGCCTTCATCCTTTATGATCCTCCCGAAGTGGGGATCTATATAATCATAATCCTGAATATCATATTTATGATTCGAAGGCGATACGAAGAGAGGATTAAAGTAGATACAGTCTATTCCCAGATCGGCAAGGTAATCAAGCTTATCCATTACCCCCTTAAGGTCTCCTCCGTAGAATTCACGCACCCCCATTGTGGCCGGATACTTATTCCAGTCATCTACCCGGACGGTATGATCTCCTATGTAATTATATTCATGGGTAAGCACATCATTGGACGTATCCCCGTTGAAAAACCTGTCGACATATATCTGATATATGACCGCCCCCTTGGCCCAGCGGGGAGTCTTAAAGCCGGGACATATGGTAAAATAGTAAGCCTCTTCGGCGTTCTTCACCGATCCGCGAAGGTCGTAGCGGCATATCTGATTTCCGGTCCTTACCTCAAAATAGTAACGTACCGGTTCATTATCAAGCTGGACCCTGCATTCGTAAAAGTCAAACAAATCGACGGATTCGGCCTTGGTCATCAGCATCCTCTGTCCATTGCAGATAAGGAATACATGGTCGGCATTGCTCTTAAATGTTCTGAATCTTAAGGTTACTTCCGTATAGGCGCCAGGCTCTGGCGGGTCCACATAGTCAGATGTATAGTCCGCGAATAGAGCCTTCTTCACAAGAACAGGCTTCAGAGTTGACAAATATAAGCTTTTGTTTATATCCCTTCCAAAATGACCGTAATCCATCCGGATGACTCCTTATTATCTCCACTCCCGGATAGTATACCACATTATAATGAGTATTTCATCTATCTTTCTACTATATATGGTCTAAATTGAGAAAAAGTAAAAAAGACAGCCTCACGAATGCTGTCTTTTTTGGAGAAGGTATTTCTTTTTATGGGGTATAACCTTTCGGTTATACAACGTATTGGGGGGTTACAAGTGTATAATAGCACCCACTCCTTAAGATATCCATACTTAGTTTTCACAATATTTACAAAATCGGGTGGTGGATTTTGTGAATTATTACCAAAATCACCCTTTGTTCCGAGCCACGCACTCCCACAGGACTATCGGCATTCACAATCCGTGCTATCCCACTACTTGTTCTTGCCGGTTTGCTTTACGCAAACAGTGCTTCAAATTCCTCCCTGCTTATCTTTTCCTTCTCAAGAAGGAGCTCGGCAGATTTATGAAGGACATCCATGTTTTCCTTTATGATCTTCTCAGCCTTCTCGTAGCACTCGGTGATGATCCTCTTAACCTCTTCATCTATCTTACCTGCAACTTCCTCGCTGTAACCCCTGGTGCTGTGGGCCAGATCACGCCCTATGAAGACCTCATCATCCTCATTGTCGTAACTTATGATACCTATCTTATCGGACATACCGTACTTCATTACCATCTTCTTGGCAGTCTTGGTGGCCTGCTTGATATCCTGGGAAGCTCCGGTGGTTATATCATCGAATACGAGTGACTCTGCCACACGGCCGCCTAAGGATACGATTATATCCTGCAGCATCCTGCCCTTGGTATTGAACATCTCATCCTTCTCCGGGAGAGGCATTGTATAGCCGGCAGCACCCATTCCCGTAGGAATTATGGATACGGAATACACAGGTCCCACATCCGGAAGCAGGTGGAAGAGGATCGCATGACCCGACTCGTGGTAGGCAGTGATCTTCTTCTCCTTATCACTTACGATCTTGCTCTTCTTCTCAGAGCCTATACCCACCTTGACAAATGATGCCTTGACATCCTCCTGGGTTATATACTTACGGCCCTCCCTCGCGGTAAGGATAGCCGCTTCGTTCATAAGGTTCTCAAGATCTGCACCGGTGAAGCCTGCCGTGGTCCTGGCTATCTGCTCAAGATCCACATCCTCGGCAAGGGGCTTATTCTTGGAATGTACCTTAAGTATCTCCTCACGGCCCTGAACATCAGGAGAACCGACACCTATGCGCCTGTCGAAACGACCGGGACGCAGAATAGCGGGGTCCAGAATATCTATACGGTTGGTTGCAGCCATCACTATGATGCCCTCATTAACACCGAAACCGTCCATCTCAACAAGAAGCTGGTTGAGCGTCTGCTCCCTCTCATCATGGCCGCCGCCCATACCCGTACCGCGGCGTCTTGCAACCGCATCTATCTCATCAATAAATACAATGGCAGGTGCATTCTTCTTCGCGTCCTCGAAAAGGTCACGGACACGGGATGCACCCACACCGACAAACATCTCAACAAAGTCGGAACCGGAGATTGAGAAGAAGGGAACTCCCGCTTCACCTGCAACCGCCTTGGCAAGAAGGGTCTTACCCGTTCCGGGAGGGCCCGTTAAGATCACGCCCTTGGGTATCCTGGCACCCACATCATTGTATTTACCCGGATTCTTCAGGAAGTCAACTATCTCCTCAAGGTCTTCCTTCTCCTCCTTGAGTCCCGCCACATCATCAAAGGTTATCTTGTTATCGCCTGCTGCCAGCTTAGCCCGGTTCTTACCGAAGTTCATCATGTAACCGCCGCCTGCCGCCGACCCTTGAGAATTCATGTACATGAAGATGACTATCATCACCACAACCAGAAGAAGGCTGGGCAGCAGACTTAAGAACCAGTTCTCCCTCTTAACATCCGCCATGGTATACCATGGGTATTTGGTCCGAAGCTCTGCCTCCACTTCATTTACGTCGGATACATATACCTGCTTAAGCTCCCCGGTATCAAGGGTAACCTGCACGATACCGGTCGGCACTTCAGCATTCTGTATGATGCTGATAGCCTTTATATTATCCTTTTTCTCATCAATGATCGTTTCAAAGTCAGAGCGTGAAATGTAATCACTCCTCTGTGTCAGGGTCCTGCTCCAGATCATATACAGTACGATCGCCATTATAAAGATCAGTACATAGAAGCTGATCCCTCTTGCTCGCTTTTCCACCTGTCTCCTCCATCCATATATTTATACCTTTAATCCAAATGCAAAACACCTATATAAGGCAGGTTCCTGTACCTCTCCGCATAGTCAAGCCCGTAACCTACCACAAACTCATCAGGTATCTCAAAGCCCGAATAATCGACATTTACATCATCTACCACGCGCCTGTCGGGCTTATCAAGCATTGTACACAATCTTACGGATTCAGGCTTCCTGTCGTTTAATACCTTAAGCAGATAGGATAAGGTCCTACCCGTATCGATTATATCCTCAACAACTATAACATTCTTACCTTCAACCGGTTTATCAAGATCCTTGACTATCCTTACAATACCGCTCGATACCGAGGAATCCCCATATGATGACACCGACATGAAGTCGATGGATACCGGAATGGTTATCCTCTTGGCCAGTTCACACATGAAGAAGGCTCCTCCCTTCAACACGCAAATAAGGTGAACCTGCTGCCCTTCATAATCCCTGCTTATCTGCTCTCCCAGCTCCTGTATCCTCTTGTCAAGATCCTCTTCCGAAATGAGTACGGTTATATTATCTTCCATATTGCATCTCCTTATATTCAATCTTAAGTATACGTCTGGTTTCCTTACTTATCTTATAATGCTGGCTGATCCTCATACCCACGATCCAGATTATATGGGAGCCGTCGGCAAGTACAAGCTTATGATCCCTCTCCGACGAAGGAACCTTCTCATCAATGAGATAGTTCTTAAGCTTCTTTTTCTTCTCATCCTCTCCGATGGTCAGGTAGTCACCTGTCATCCTTGTTCTTATCCGGACGCCGTTAACTATTTTATCATAGTCGAACCATTTAGTATAGTGAGAATCGGGAATATCCCCTGTTCCATCCCACTCTTCAAGCCTTGTATAAAAGCTTCCGTACCCGGGAACCGGTGACTCTCCCCCGGTATTAAGAGCCATGTTTATATCTTCGCACTCACTCTCAGTCCCAAAGATCCTTCCCACAAGAAGGTAATTGCCCTCCTTTCTGGCTCCCATTCCCCTAGGAAGGCTTAAGCAACGCCCCGACTGCTTATAACACAGATCTGCAAGCGACCTCACGTGCAGGGCTTCAAGATCCTTATGGGACGTATAGATATTGGTGAGCAGGCTCCTTAACACATACCTTACTATTATCCCGGGCTCACCCGCCAGCTTGTCTATGTCCACCCTGTAGAGGTCACCCTTTCCGCTTACCGCCCTTTTGTATACAGGTGCCGCCTGACTCCTTAAATAGTCATCCGCTTCCCTTGCTTCATCCGCCGCCCTGACGATATGCTCATCGGCTCCCGCCGCTATCCTGCGAAGCTCCGGAATTATACAGTTTCGCAAGGCATTTCTTGAATAGCCTTCATCGGCATTGGTCGAATCGATCCTGAAATCCTGCCCCATGTCCCTTAAATACTCTTCTATGTCCTCCCGCGACAGGATGAGAAGGGGGCGTATAATGCTCCCGTTTTTTGCAGTCATTCCCGATATTCCCTTAAGCCCGCTTCCCCTTATCATGTTAAAGAGCACCGTCTCTGCCTGATCGCCCCTATGGTGGGCAACGGCTATCGCATCCGCACCCTTCTTTGCAAACTCCTTCTTAAAGGCTTCATACCGTACACATCTTCCTGCTTCCTCAAGAGTCATCGACCTCTCTTTTGCAATTCCCGGAACATCCTCTTCATATATTTTAAGTTCTATGCCCATTTCAGCGCACAGATCCCTTACAAAGTCACGATCTGCCCTTGATTCTTCCCCTCTTATCCCATGTTCGATATGCACGCAGATTATTGTAAGATCCAGGGCTTCCTTCATTTCATCAAGCATCCTTAAGAGGCATACCGAATCAGCCCCTCCGGACACTCCGGCTATGACCTTCATCCCCCGTCTCAAGAGTCCCTGCTCAATGCAGAAATCATATACCCTTTCAGTCAGCTTACCCGCTCCCTTTAACATAATTCACAAAAGAAAGCACAGAACGCATCTGTGCTTTTATTTCTCCTCCGCCTGAAAGACTATTTCGTCCTTGTACACGAGCCCTAACTTATCCTTGGCCACTTCCTCAACATAGGCCGCCGTCTTGGTGTACTTCTCGTACTCAACCAGTTCCTCCGCCCTCTTGTTCTCGGCCTCTATCTGCTTCTCAAGGCTCTCCTGCTTCTCAATATACCCGTCTTTTTTCTGCTTAAGCGACATCATGCTGAACAAAAGCACCAGACATAATGACGCTACCACGCCGGTTACCAGTATCATTCCCAGACGATTCTGGCGGCGCTTCTTAAATGCGACCTTGCGTCTCGCCATTTAATTCTCCCCTTTTCTTTATAGAACCCCTGTTTATAAAATTATATACTTTTATCGGATTTACGTCAACCGGTTGAAGGGGAACTTAATATTATCGTAACTATTCAGAACAGGCTTACAGACTCTCATACATCTTTCCGGCCTCTTCCTTCTTCACGGTTTCCTGCACGGACAGAACCCTTACCTTAACGGGTTTTAAGCCAAACTGGATCTCCAGGATGTCCCCCTTCTTAACATCGGCCGATGCCTTGGCGGGGCGCCCGTTTATCGTGACCCTGCCGGCATCACAGGCCTCATTTGCAACCGTCCGCCTCTTTATTATCCTTGATACCTTTAAATATTTATCCAGCCGCATGTATCATTCCCCTTACGATCGTTATTAACAAAAGAAGAGAGCCCCATAAGGCCCTCTTCTTAATATCTCAATATTACTTCTTGTTTACAGTGTCCTTTAATGCCTTGCCTGCCTTGAACTTAGGAGCCTTAGATGCAGGAATCTTGATCTTATCGCCTGTCTGAGGATTCTTACCCTCTCTTGCCGCTCTCTTGGATACTTCAAACGTACCAAAACCAACAAGCTGAACCTTGCCGCCCTTCTTAAGCTCTGCGGTAACAACATCTGTGAAAGCCTTAACAGCTGCCTCGGCATCCTTCTTGGATAATCCGGCCTTCTTAGCCATAGCTTCTACTAACTCAGTTTTGTTCATGATTTAAGTCCTCCTTAATTTCGAGTCTGTGACGCTTAACGCCTACACCTATATATAATGGTTTTACCTGAATTTGTCAAGGAAAACCGCGATTTTCACTGAATTTCACGGGATCACTTGATAAATAGTTCACGGTACCACTTAAGCGTGTCAATATAGGCCGAATATACGGCATCGGAATCCATATCCTTAAGGAGCATGATCCTGTCGATATCCGTCCAGCCTGCGCTCTCGTACTGAAGAATAAAGTCATATACATCCGCATACGGTCCTTCCTTGCTTATAAGAGCGCGGGAGATATTCTTGGAAACCTTGAGCATCTCAAGAGCCTCGGCCATTGGCTTGCCCAGGATTACATCAAGCACCGAGAAGAGCCCCATCATGAAGAGTTCCTGACTCTGGCCCGCCTGCTCGAATATGGGAGCAAGATTTTCGGCAAATTTCGCGCGGATAAGGGATACCCTTGCAACCTCGCTGGGCTTGTCATCGCACAGCTGCTTGGTAACGGCTGTTGTTATCCATTTCTTAAGCTCTCTCTGGCCCAGCATTGCGGCCGCGTGTCTTATTGATGTGATCTCGGAATTGATCGACATGTGGTTAACCATCTCAAGAAGGGAGATAACAAGCGCCGTATCCCTTCCGATGATATCGGCTGCCTTGGTCAGGTCAAAGTCATCCGAATTGACCGTATTAAGAAGCTCGATGTAGTTGATCTTAACAGGTGCAACATCCGTACTTCCCTTGGTAATGGGTACACGGTAGAACTCACCCTCATAAAACTGATATCCGCCCTCTTCCTTAAGCTGATCGAAGGTGTCCTGGGTCTCGATATTGCCGGCTATCAGCTTGATCTCGGGATAAACCTTGGTGAAATATATCTTGGCCTTCTCGATAACGATCTTCTTATGATCGAGAAGAATATAATCCATCATGCTGAGTATCGACCTGTAGGGTTCGAAATCAGGTACCGCAAGCTTCCTCATGGCGAACTTGTATCCCATGCTCTTAAGCTCCCTTATCCTGTTCACATACATATCCTCGGGCCTGACCTGCTTATCAATAAGGATAACTATACGTTCATGGGGCGCATCGCATTGCTCATCGATGGCCGAAAACAGTGAAACATTACTTACCGGAACGAATATTTCATTGTCCATGCTAAGGGTTTCGATACCCATCGCATTTATGATCTCAAGGCCGACAATATGGCCCGCTCCGTCATTAAGCCCGGTACCCGAAAGCATCGGATTGGTCAGGTGATTAGCCTTCTGGGTGAAGAGAGAATA
Organism: Lachnospiraceae bacterium UBA3641; assembly: GCA_002373875.1. GTDB lineage: Bacteria > Bacillota > Clostridia > Lachnospirales > Lachnospiraceae > UBA2868. The sequence goes on along the minus strand of DFKQ01000047.1, from coordinate 62,499 downwards.
GGCCTTAACTGCCATTTTTTCATCAAATAATGGAATTAGTGTTGCTAACATGACTGTGTCCTTTCTCAGCATTTAAAATATATCGTACATCTTATTATATTCTACACTAATTATTTGAGAATAACAATGATTTTTCAGTTAAAATATACAATTCAATCCCTCTTAAAAATATCTCTTGTATAAACCTTGTCTGCCACATCATCAAGTATCTCGTCATACCGGTTGGCTATGATGGCATCGGCCCTCTTTTTAAATTCTTCAACATCATTTACGACCTCGCTCCCGAAGAAGGTTGTCCCGTCCTCAAGAGTAGGCTCATATACTATGACAGTGGCGCCCTTGGCCTTTATACGTTTCATTATCCCCTGGATCGAGGACTGGCGGAAATTGTCCGAATTGCTCTTCATGGTCAGCCTGTAAACGCCGATGACTACCGAACGTTCACCCTCTTTATTGTAGGATGAGCTGTTGTAGTAGTCGTAGTAGCCCGCCTTGGAAAGCACTCTGTCTGCTATGAAGTCCTTGCGGGTCCTGTTTGATTCCACTATGGCCTGAATAAGGTTCTGGGGCACATCATTGTAATTGGCCAGAAGCTGCTTGGTATCCTTGGGCAGGCAGTAACCTCCGTAACCGAAGGAGGGATTGTTATACTGGGTGCCGATCCTTTCATCAAGACATACACCCTCAATTATCTTCCTGGTATCCAGTCCCTTCATCTCGGCATAGGTATCAAGCTCGTTAAAATAGGAAACCCTGAGGGCCAGATATGTGTTGGCAAACAGCTTGACGGCCTCCGCCTCTGTAAGTCCCATAAAGAGGACATCTATGTTTTCCTTAAGGGCTCCGTCCTTAAGAAGAGATGCGAAAACCTTCGCGGCATTAAGGAGCCGTTCATCCTCCATAACCGTACCCACTATTATTCTGGATGGATAGAGATTGTCATAGAGGGCCCTTGATTCCCTCAAAAATTCGGGTGAGAAGAGGATGTTGTCCGACCCGTACTTCTTGCGTACCGATTCCGTAAAGCCCACCGGGATGGTTGACTTAATCACCATGATGGCCTTCGGGTTATATTCGATCACGAGCTTGATAACGGCTTCAACTGCCGACGTATCGAAAAAGTTCTTGTTGGCATCATAATTGGTGGGTGTGGCTATTATAACGTAATCCGCATCCTTATATGCTTCCTTCGCATCAAGTGTTGCGGTAAGGTCCAGATCCTTATTTGTCAGATAGTCCTCTATTTCAGCATCTACTATCGGGGATTTCCGGTTGTTTATAAGGTCTACCTTCTCCGGTATGATATCAACCGCCGTAACATGATTATGCTGTGAAAGCAGTGTAGCCATGGACATTCCCACATATCCGGTTCCCGCTATGGCAATCTTGTATTTCTTCATATTCTACCCTTCCTCTTCCAGATTCGCCGCTCCGCTCGAAATGACATATATTTGCTCACATCGGACCGGGGAGCATATGTACCTTATTCCGGTCCGTTCCGTTGAGTGTTCTACGCAAACAAACAACAGCACAGGGGTAAACCCCTGTGCTGCATTATACTACATTTATAGCTTTATCTCAATCTTACTTCCATGCATTGTACTGGCTCTGGAACTCAGCGAGGATATCCTGGTAACCTGCCTCGTCAAGAGCTGCCTGGTAAGTTTCGATAGTTGACTCTACATCGCCGGGTGCAACGCCGCCGTTCTCAAGAACGAATCCGTACTCATCGAATACGCTCTGGCAAGCTGCGAACTGAGCCTCAACAGGAGTCTTGTCGAAACGGAAACCTGCTGCAGGAGAAGTCTTGGCACCACCGTTGAAGTCCTTGTAGAGATCAGCCTTGTTGTCAGGCTCGTTGTCAAGAGGAGTAACGATGGTAGCTGAAGCTGACTCCCACATTGAGTGGTTGTACTTCTCGGATGTCTGGGTTACATGTCCGTTTGAATCATATGTGAAGTCTTCACCTTCGATACCGAATGTGTAAAGGTCAGCAAGCTTGCTGTCTGTATACAAAAGGCCTAAGAAATCGATACAAGCCTGTGCCTGCTCGGGTGTTGAGTTAGCTGTTACACAGTAGCATGAACCAAGAGCTGATGTTGAATGTGCCCATCTGTCGGTAGCGGGTGCCATTACAACGTCCTGACCGTAACGTGAGTTAGCCTCGTCGTTAACCGGGATATCTGTCCACCATGAAACTGCCCAATCCTGACTCTGAGTTGTTGTATCTGTTGTTGTCTTTGTTACATCATCCTCTGAGATGTATCCCTTGTCTGCCCAATCAGCCATAAGCTTGCAGAACTCGGTGTACTGAGGTGTAAGAACGGTATCAACTACTTCATTTGTCTTCTTGTCAACTGCTACCCAGTTAGCTGTTGCATCAGCTGTGAAGAAATCAAAGTCATTTATGTACCATCTGTAGAACATAGCTGTCTTCTGTGTAAGGTAAGGATACTTAAGACCGTCAGCCTTAGCGTCTGCAAGCATGGGCTCAAGATCAGCAAGCTTCTTAACTGAAGCGGTATCCCAGCCGTGCTCATCAGCTACTGCCTTACGGAACATGAAGTCGTATCCTTCAACGTTGTCCTTGTAAACGGGAACGAAATAGTTCTTGCCGTCGTACTTGGTAGCTTCCCACTGGCCTTCATCCATTGAAGCGTAAAGGTCTGTTCCGGGAAGAAGATCTGTAAGATCATAAACCGCATTCTTGGGAACAAGGTCGTTGGTACCGATCGTTGCTTCCCATGAAGCTGTCCACAGAAGGTTGATCTCGTTGTTGTTAAGAGCAAGGTTAGCCTTATCCGTGTACTCACCAGAGCCTACATCTGTAAGGGTGATCTGAACATTGATCTTATCCTTGATGTAATCGTTGATAGCTGTCTCAACCTTCTTAACCTGCTCGGAATCAGGATTAGCCAGGTTAAATGTTGCCCTGTAAACATTGATGGTTGTCATTCCCGAATCCTCTGCGGGTGCTGCATCCTCTGCGGGTGCTGCGTCTTCTGCGGGTGCTGCGTCCTCTGCGGGTGCTGCATCAGCTGCAGGTGCCGCATCAGCTGCAGGTGCTGCTGCCTGGCCGCCACAGCCTACCATGCCGATAACCATGGCAGAAGCCAATGCTGTTGCCAAAACTTTTTTGAACATTCTGTTTTTCATTTAAAAAACCTCCCTTTGAATGAATGTTTGTATATTCAGATGCCTGCACTATTGCTGCATCATAAATACCGCCTTTGTTTAACCCTTTACGGATCCCACCGTAAGACCCTTGATAAAGTACTTCTGGAAGAAGGGATATACCACCATGATAGGGCCGATGACCACTATAACCGTTGCCATTGTTGCCGAATACTGGGGAATACCTCCGCCCATTGCTGCCCTGGCCGCTGCGGGAACGTTATTGTTATTAAGAAGGAACTCTATCGATTTCTGTATATTAACGAGCAGCAGCTGCAGAGGCTTCTTATTATCAGATGTAATGTACATAAGGGCATTCTGCCAGTCATTCCAGTAAGCTGTTGCCATCATGAAACCTACTGCCGCAAGTGAAGGCTTAAGAAGAGGAAGGGTTATCTGGAAGAAGGTCCTGTACTCTCCCGCTCCATCGATCTTGGCTGCCTCCATAAGTTCGGAAGGTATGGAATTAACAATGTAGGTTCTAAGGATTATTACGTTCATCGTAGTTACCATAAGAGGAAGTATAAGGAGCGCGAACGAATCCTTAAGACCGTAATAAGAGGTAAATACGATATACCCCGCAAGCTGACCTCCGTTAAAGAGCATAGGGATCAGCAGATAGATCGACAGGAACTTGGACAGCCTGAAATCAGGCCTGCTGATCGAGTAAGCGAACATGCTCATTATCAGAAGTCCGAGCAATGTTCCCGTAACGGTTATTCCTATGGTAACGGCATAAGAACGTGCAAGCTGCGAACCATATCTGAGTACCGCATTCATGCCTGCCATGGACCATTTCTCAGGTGTAAAGCTGAAGCCGTTCTTGTTTATTGACTGTTCATCCGAAAATGCCGCAATGAAGACAAGAACTACAGGCAATGCACAGAACAATGTATACAGCAGAAGGAAAAATCCCAGTATATACTGCCCGATTCCTTTTTTCTCCCTTCTTGAGGGTGCCAGATCAAGATTTCCTTTTTTTGCCATGATATATCCTCCTAATATCTACTCTTACCCACGCCGGATCTCAGAACAGTGCGTTTTCGGGCTCGATCTTGCGTACCATCCCGTTAGCAAAGAGCATCAGCAGCAATCCGACAACCGACTGGAAGAAGGATGTCGCGGCAGTGAATCCGAAATTGGAATTCTTAAAGATTGCATTCAGAACATATGAATCGATAACCTGCGTTGTATCATATAACTGACCGCTGTTCCTTGTTACTTGATAGAAAAGACCTGTATCGGATCTCATGATATTACCTACCGAAAGAAGAAGCATAACCGTTATCATCGGTATAAGTGAAGGAAGCGTTATGTGCCAGATCTGCTGCCACTTATTGGCCCCGTCGATCTCGGCCGCTTCATAAAGAGCCGTATCGATACCTGCAAGCACTGACATATAGAGAACCGAACCATATCCTACCGAGTTCCACATCTTGACTATCGTAAGTATTGTCGGCCACAGCTCCTTCCTGGTGTAGAACCTGATCCCCATGTTGAAGGTATGATTGAGGATACCCGTATCGGTACTGATGAACGCATATACTATAAACTGAACCGCTGCATATGAAATAAATACCGGTATGATCATGATAGTCTGCATAACCTTGGCAGTCTTCTTAAACACGAACTGATCAATGGCTATCGCAAGTACTACATTAAGAAATGTTCCTATAGCGGTGAAGATCACATAATACATTACCGTATTCTTAGTCATGTTTATAAATATCTTCTTGGATGCAATAAGGAACTTAAAGTTATCGATTCCGCACCAGGGACTCTTCCAGATACCGAGGGTGAAATCATAGTTCTTAAAAGCCATTACAAGACCTGCCATGGGCACATACATGATAAAGAACAGTACCAGAAATACCGGCAGTGCCATTACCACATGAGCTCTGTGTTTCCATGTGTTGTTCAAGAAATCCTTCATACCAGTTTCTCCTTATCTTTTTTTAAACGTTTTACTTAAACGTTTTCGCAACTACATTCTATAACACTTTTTCTAATTATGCAATATCTCAAAAAATTTTTTTGTGCATAATTTACGTTTTTAGGAATTCTAAACAGATTTGAGTGTTGATTATGTTGCAATATGCCTATATTGTGATGCTTTTTTACTTAAACGATATAAGTTGAGTAAATAAACTAAATAGCCGGAGTGCCACGGGAGCGGTTCTTTTGGAACCCGTGGCACTCCGATGACTTTCTTCTATAATTTAAACAGTGTTCCTATTATACCTCGTCCCAGAGAGGCGCCTACGTTCCCGCCAACCTTCTTACCAAGGCTTCCTCCCACCGTTTTGCCGAGGATATTTCCAAACTCGCGGCCCACCGTTCCTGCAGCCGAGCTTGCCACTCCCTTAGCTGCATTCTTAACGGCATTCTTTTTAGCCCTTTCCTCTCTCTCAGCCTGCTTCTTTGCCGCTTCTTCAGCCCTGGCCCTGGCTGCCGCCTCTCTTGCCGCTTCTCTCTGCGCAGCTCTCCTTGCCGCAGCTTCCTCCTTCTCCTGCTGCTTTCTTGCAGCTTCTTCCTCCCTGATCCTCTTTTTCTCGGCGGCCTCTTCTTCCTTTATTCTGGCCTTCTCTTCTTCAGCCCTTATAAGTTCTTCTTCCTTCTCGGCTCTCATCCTTTCAAGGAATTCATATGCGGAGTCACGATCCACGCTGTCCCTGTAGACTGCGCCCAAATAGCAGGTATCCGTTTCCCCTCTTCTAACATCTTCGTCAATTGCTCCCATCTTACTCTGGGGCGGAAGTATGCTTACCTTTTTAACCATGGTGGGAACACCCTCTTCATCAAGGACCGAAACGAGAGCCTTACCGATGCCCAGCTGTGTAAGTTCTTCATATGTGTCAAAATCCGGATTCGCCCGGAAGGAGGAAGCAGCAGCCTTAGCAGCCTTCTGCTCGGCCGGGGTATACGCATGAAGGGCATGCTGGATCTTGGTTCCAAGCTGCGCAAGAACAGGGTCGGGAATATCCTTTGGACTCTGGGTAATAAAGAATATACCGACACCCTTACTCCTTATAAGCTTAATGACCTGCTCTATTTTATCCATTAACGCCTTGGATGCAGAATCAAATAACAGGTGTGCTTCGTCAAAAAAGAATACCATCCTCGGTTTCACAAGATCCCCGGCCTCAGGAAGTGTTTCATACAGTTCCGAAAGCATCCACAGAAGGAAGGTAGAGTACATTTCGGGATTACCTATCAATTCCCTGCAGTCAAGAAGCTGGATCATACCCCTTCCGTCCGGGCTTACGGTAAGCCAGTCCTTTATATTCAGTGCGGGCTCACCGAAGAACCTGTCGGCTCCCTGAGCTTCGAGTGCCATAACAGCCCTTGTGATCACACCCAGGGACTGACTCGAAATATTACCGTACTTAAGGCTCAATTCCTTAATGTTCTCCGCCACATACTGAAGCATCGAACGCAGATCCTTAGTATCTGTAAGGAGCATATTCTCATCTTCCTTAAGCTTATCGTCGGCTATTCGGAAAATCACAGTCAGTATATCAGACTGGGTATCGTTAAGCCCCAGTATCCTCGAAAGAAGAAGGGGACCCATTTCGGTTATTGTTGTTCTGAGCGGAAGGCCGCCTTTTTCATAAAGGTCCCAGAATATCGTCGGATAAGACTTAAAGCAAAAGCCCTCCTCTGCCAGGCCGAAACGGGATATCCTCTCATCCATATCCTCACTGCTTACTCCCGGCCTGCACATACCGGCAAGGTCACCCTTTACATCCGCAAGAAAAACAGGGATACCACAGTCGGAAAATGACTCGGCGAGGACCTTTAGAGTAACTGTCTTACCCGTTCCGGTAGCTCCGGCGATCATTCCATGCCTGTTAACCATTTTAGGATAGATGAAGATCTTCTCATCATCCGACCGGCCTATCCATATTTTTTCTTCATTATACATAAGAAATACCTCCCTATAACAAAACTGTAACCAGTATATCACAGGGAGGTGATCCTTCTCAATCCTACATTAATTAAAGCATTTGATCCCGTTTTAAACAGACAACTCAGTTAGTAAGTATAAGAACCCAGTAGGTAACTCCATCGCTTACCATGGTTCCGACACCGGCGTTTGAATAATCGGAATTAAGCATACACCTGTTATGCGAAGGTGAATTGGCCCATGCTGCCACCACGCCTTCGGGACTTGATATACAACAGGCAATATTCTCACCGCTGCGGCCCGCACTTACTCCATAATCGGAAAGGATAGTCACGGATTCCTTGCCGTTTGGCCTCGTATGCGAGAACTTCCTGGCGGTTTCCTTAACTCTCTGGGTTGCAACATAGTTAAGCGTGGAATCGGAACTTAACGGAGCTACTCCCGCAGCAGCTCGCTTAGCGTTTATTTCCTTTATCACCTTATCTATGGTGGACGATGCAGCCTTCGTACCATCAGCCGCCGTGGTCGCCTCCTTATTGCCTGATGATGCGCCGCCCATGGCAGCCTTGACTGTCTTGGATTCTGCAGGTCCGGGTGTGGGAGTGGGTGTGGTTACAACCGGTGTTGTGAGCAGGATGTCGGATTTCATGGACGACGGCTCGTAAACCCGTACTTCGGTGGATCCTTCAATCCTGTCATCCTTATTGTAGTCCCCGGAGTCTTCGATCGTCAGCTCATCATATATTTCATCATTATCCGGGACAAGTATATCATCATCCCGGATATCTTCCTCCAACAGAACGTCACCGGACTGCTCTTCAAGAAGGATCCCATCACCTTCCGTTTCCTCTGTTAAAATGTCTTCCTCCGTGAGAAAATCATCATCTGATCTGATCAGTGCATCCTGTCTGCCGACAGTTTCCAGGATATCACCATAATAAGAATCGACCAAAAGCTCATCCGAATAATCGGAAAATGCCAAAGACGCCGGTACCATAACGCAGGTAATGCAAGCTCCTGCCATGACAGCCAACTTAAACCTGTTCATCTTATTCATTATTAAGTTCCCCTTCCTTGTAAATCGTTGTTGAGCGACTGCAAAAGCGTCAATTCTTCAAACGAAATACCTTGCAGTACCTTTCCCCAAAAATACTGCAATGACCCCTTATAATATTGTTACAAGCTATCGTAAACGCATTAAATAATTGCGTTTAGATAATACCGATGATGCTTTTCAAATAGATTGTACACTATATTTGGTTATTTGTCACTACATTTTGACAATTTCACCCTTATTTCCGGATCATCTGTTTAACAGTAGTTATCCTACGTTTTGAATATGCCGTGTTATTATTGTCTGCGTTTGATTAAATCGTAACTTAATCATGTTTTCAACAAGCAAATCCTCGCACATTTGTTCTGTTACACTTTAGTTCGGCAAATTATTTAATCTTTATTTAAACGATATAAAGGGATTTTTGTTGCTTTTCCGAATATATGTTCCGTTTAAATCATGATTATCACCCATCTGTGGCAGATCGTATGTTACTTATTATTTTTGCACTGCTGGGAATATCCCGGTCTTCTGTCTTGTCGGACGACTCCAAAAAAGAAAAATACGACGATATGTGTATTATCAGCCGGGATGATATGTGGTTACAACCTTCTGCACGTACATTCCAATACTGTCGTTATTCTCATAACACAGAGCCATGAGCTCCTGCAGATCCTCTATGAACTTCTCGGGATCGAATTCTATGGGCTTGCCTATATGGATCATCTTATTGGGAGTAGTCTGCATACCCTCTTCGGCCATCAGCTTCTCCTCATACAGCTTCTCGCCGGGACGAAGCCCCGTATAAATGATCTTGATATCAACATCGGGCTTAAAACCGGAAAGCTTGATAAGGTTTCGGGCAAGGGTATCGATCTTAACCGGTTCGCCCATATCCAGAACGAATATCTCGCCTCCGTGAGCGTAGGTCCCTGCCTGCAGCACAAGAGATACAGCTTCGGGTATAGTCATAAAATAACGAATGATATCAGGATGTGTAACGGTCACGGGCCCGCCGTTGGCAATCTGTTTCTTAAAGAGCGGAACGACCGAACCATTGGAACCGAGTACATTACCGAACCTTACAGCAACAAATTCCGTATTTATCTTACTTGTATCAAGCCGTTTGAATATCCTTACACCTTCTTCATCCATCTCGTGCTGGAAGAGCTTGGGAATCTTATCCACCCTGCCGTCCTTAATGAGCTGGTTGAATGCTTGTATTACCATTTCACACAGCCTCTTGCTGGCTCCCATGATATTGGTGGGATTAACAGCCTTATCGGTTGATATAAGAACAAACCTCTCACATCCGTTAAGAAGTGCTGCATGAGCTGTTTTATAGGTTCCTATCGCATTATTCTTGATCGCTTCACAGGGACTGTCCTCCATCAGGGGTACATGTTTATGGGCCGCCGCATGATATACCACCTGAGGCTTATATGTCTCAAATACCGAATTTATCCTTCTGGAGTCCCTTACCGAACCAATAAGGACCGTAAGGTTGAGTCCCGGATAATCGGTTCTTAATTCCTGCTCTATCTCATATGCGGAATTCTCATAAATATCAAATATTATCAGATGCCCGGGCTTATGACCCGCTATCTGCCTGCACAGCTCTGAGCCTATCGACCCGCCTCCTCCCGTTACCAGGATCGTCTTACCCGTAAGATAATTAAATATCTCATCCAGGTTGACCCTTATGGATTCCCGTCCAAGAAGGTCCTCTATCCTGACGGATCTCATGGAGCTTACGGACACCTCGCCGTTTACCAGCTGATACATGCCGGGCAGGTTCTTAAGCTCACATCCGGTCTCCTTACATATATTAAGTATATCTCTTTTAGCGGATACATCGGAATTAGGTAGGGCAACATATATTTTTTTAATCCCGTATTTTTCAATAGCAGGCATTATTTCATCCCTGCCGCCTACAATGGGAACACCGTCTATGTACCTGTTCCACTTATTCGGATCATCATCTATGATGCAGCAGATCCTGTCGCTTGTCTCCTTGGAGTGACTCACGTCCCTAAGGATCATCTGCCCTGCAGACCCCGCTCCTATAAGAAGGACATTGTCCTCTCTTTCCACGGTACGGAAGCCCCCTCTGAAATCCATAAGAAGGAAAAAGCGGTACATGAACCTGACACCCGCAACCAGACCAAACTGGAGCACTGCACCGAAAATATAATAAGACATAGGCATCCTGTAGAGAAAGGAGATCCCTATTGTATGAAAAGCAAAGCAAATAACAGATGCTATCAATATTCTCATCAGCTCTGAGTAGCTTGCGAACCTCCAAATCGTCTTATACATTCTCTGTCTGGCGAATATGATGATGCAGAAGATCGTATATATGGGGGCAAACCTGACAAAAGGATCAAGATACTCACCCGGGATCAGCCTGAAACGGCAGTCAAACCTGATCCACAACGAGAAAAGATAGGAAAGATTAACTGCAAAGACATCAAAGACGATAAGCACTGCAGCTATCGCCTTCCAATGTTCTATATTCAGTTTCCTTAAAAGGCTGTCTAATTTATCACTCATTTAATATAACTACCGTTATCTGCTTCTGAGCTCCTCGACATACTCCCTGAGCCTTCCCATGGCAACCTTAAGCTTTTCAATGGAATATGCGTAGGATATCCTGATAAAGCCTTCACCCGAATCGCCGAAGGCAGAACCGGGAACCACTGCAAGTCTCTTGGCATCGAGCAAGGCAAAGGCAAACTCCTCGCTTGTCATTCCGAATTCCTTAATACATGGAAATACATAAAATGCCCCGTAGGGTTCGAAGCAGGGAAGACCCATCTCCCTGAATTCATTCATAAGGAACCGCCTTCTCTGATCGTAGGACTCCCGCATCAGAGCAACATCCTTATCCCCATTCCTCAAAGCCTCAACCGCCGCATACTGGCTTGTTGTGGGAGCACACATTATACAGAACTGGTGGATCTTGGTCATCTGGGCGATGATCTGAGCCGGCCCACAGGCGTAACCCAGCCTCCATCCGGTCATTGCGAAGCCCTTGGAGAAACCGTTTATAAGTATGGTCCTCTCCTGCATTCCGGGCAGGGAAGCTATTGAGCAGTGGTCTCCTGAATAAGTCAGCTCCGAATATATTTCATCGGATAATACAAATATATCCTTTTCAACACATATCCTTGCTATGTCCTTAAGCTCATCCCGGGTCATCATTGCACCTGTGGGATTGTTCGGGAAGGGCATTACCAGTATCTTGGTCTTATCAGTTATGGCTTCAAGCAGCTCATCCCCTGTAAGCTTGAATTCGTTTTCGTTCTTGAGTTCGATGATCACGGGCTTGCCGCCTGCAAGCACGGCGCATGGTTCGTATGAAACGTATGAAGGCTGGGGGATAAGAACCTCATCTCCCGGGTCCAGCATCGCGCGCATGGCTATGTCGATAGCCTCGCTTCCACCGACAGTGATAATAACATCCGATTTGGGATCATATGTTATATCGCACCTGCGTTTAATATACTTACATATCTCCTCTCTCAGCTCCATAAGTCCTGAATTGGATGTGTAGAAGGTCCTGCCCTTCTCAAGGGAATATATTCCCTCGTCCCTTATATGCCAGGGGGTATCAAAATCAGGCTCACCCACACCCAGCGAAATAACATCCTTCATTTCACTGGCTATATCGAAGAACTTACGGATCCCCGAAGGCTTGATATTAACTATTTTCTCGGATAACGGGTTCCTCATGGTGTCATTATCATCCTTTCATCCGTTGTATCGGCATTTAGAATAGTTCCATGATCCTTGTACTTCTTAAGAACAAAATGTGTTGTTGTAGAGATCACATTCTCAAGGGTTGACAGCTTCTGGCTCACAAAGGAGCTGACTTCCTTAAGTGTCTTGCCCTCAAGGGATACAAGAAGATCATATCCTCCCGAAATAAGATATGTCGCATTTACCTCGGGATACTTATATATTCTCTGGGCTATATCATCAAACCCATGACCGCGCTGGGGTGTTACACGCACCTCTATCAGGGCATTTACACGGTCCGTGGTTACCTTGTCCCAATCTATGAGAGTATGGTATCCGCAGATTATACCTTCCGATTCCATGTCCGAAAGCTCCTGAGTTATCTCCGCCTCGGTCGTTCCCAGCAAAACCGCCAGCTCTTTAAGGTCCACCCTGCTGTTTTTCTCAATATAATTAAGTATTCTCTCTCGCATCTTATCGTCCTTTCTAAGATTAATAATACTTAAGCTTCGTATATCTTATACAGTTCATCTGCTCCCGGAGGCTCCAGAAAACGTCTTTCGTCTTCGTTTATGATCACCCTGTCATTGCTGCGGGTAACCTTGCCGATGACCACTGCATGAATCCCTTCCTTCTCAAGCTCCCTTACAAGATCATGCCCTTCCCTCGCGGTAATGAGCATCGAACCGCTCGATATCAGCTGATAGGGGTTCATACCGAAAAGCTCACATACTTCTATGGTCTCCTGCTTAACGGGAATGCTCATGAGATCTATATCAAGACCCACACCCGATGCCTCGGCCACTTCCCATAGGGCTCCGAATATCCCGCCTTCCGTTACATCATGCATGGCACTTACACCATGCTTTACCGCAATTGCCGCTTCGGGAACAACAGAAATATACTTATCGAAACCGGCAGCCTTCCTGACAAAGGCTTCGGGAAACCTCTCCTTAAGCATGCCTTCCTTCTCCCTGGCAATAATGGCTGTACCTTCAAGACCTATCCATTTCGTGACAACAACATCATCGCCTGGCCTTGCACCCCCCGTGGTTATATATGAATCCTTCTTAACCTTACCGACACCCGTAACAGTGATAACCGGCTGGTTCACAACCCTTGTAACCTCAGTGTGTCCACCGATAGTCTGAATATTCAGTTCATGACAGGTCTCCTCAACCTGCTTCATTATCGTCTTAAGCTCTTCCTCACCGGTTCCTTCCGGAAGAAGAACCGACAACATCACGCCGATCACCTCGGCGCCTGAAGAGGCTATATCGTTAGCCGTCACATGAACCGCCAAAGATCCGATATCATGGGAAGTTCCGGTTATCGGATCCGTGCTCATCACATATACTTCATCATCCGCAAGCTCAACGACGGCACAATCCTCGCCCACTGCCGCTCCCACAAGTATTTCGGGCCTTGTGGTTTTAATCTGTTTAATTATAGAACGTTTCAGTATACTCTCCGGTACCTTGCCTGCCTTCATTTACGCCTATTGACCTTCCCCTCCGTTTTCACCGCCTTCATTGTTCCCTTCCGAAGGTGCCTGCTCCTGCGGTGCCTGTTCTGCGGCCTGAGTCTCAGCGGCAGGCTGTTCCTTGGGAGCTTCCGGCTGCGGCACCAGCATCATCGGATCGACTATCCCGACACTAACCTGCTCGGCCGCTGTTTTACATGCAGCTATTGAACCGGTCGCTATAGCGTTCTTAAGTACCTCCGCCACCATAGGATTATCGGTGGCCGTTCCCACGGATGCGGTTTTGGGAACCGCCCTGTAGGTACTCTTATTGATCCTGACTCTCTCTGTTTCGACACCGTCTACCTTTACTATCTTCCAGTATTCACCCACATATCCCGTATGTGCTGACTGAACCGAAACCTTACCCGCAGGCAGCTCCGGGTCCGCAACCACCTTTTCACCTTCAGGTTCGGTCCTCTCCAGTTCAACGCTCTCGAAGGATATGGTCCTGTTTGAAGGACGGGTCTCAACACCGTAAATATTGAACACAACCTGCTTGTCATCGGTCGTATAACCTTCTATATATATAGGGTCCGCCAGATTGTTGGTAAACTTGAAATCCTTGGCCGTGCCGGATATCGCAGCATCGGCCGACATGTCCACGTAATTGACTATCATTGAATGATTGGAGCGCTCATCAACCTGCAGCTCCGCCCTTATCACCGCATTGTAGAGTGTCGAGCTTACCTGACATATCCCTCCGCCGAGACTCTCTACCACAAGACCGTTTAAATAGGAGCCCGCAAGGAAATAACCGTTTTCCTCGGTAAAGGGACTTACCGACTCATACACCGACAGCTGTTCACCCGGATATAACAGCCTGCCGTTTAACAGCTTGGTACCGTTCCTGACATTTCCCGACCTTGCCTTGCCGGATGATGAAAAGCTGGTGTGGAAGGAGCCGAGAAGGTCACGTATCTTCTTAAGGTCTTCCACCGTTCCCTTGGGCTTTATCATACCGGAAGCCAGCTCCACGCTGATATCTTCCTTATTCCAGTCATCCATTGCGTCCATAAGGATATCGACTGACCTGTCAACATCAATACCGAATCCTTCCTGACCCTCGGTATAGACAAAATCACCGTTCTCCCTGGTCATGGTCGCATCCTTGGCTTCACTTCCGCATGCATCGGATTCAGCCTGGACCACATTCCTCACGTAGGATTTGTCGGCAGTCAGCCTGACATCGTACACCTTGTGCTCAACCTCAAGATCCTTGTTGGCCTTGTATCTGGCGATAACATTGCCTGTTTTACCAAGGCCCAGAGCCTCTATAAGGATATCACTGTTTGACCACTTTATTCCCAGATCGCCGGCTGATACCGTGGTGACCCTGTCCTTAATGGATGTCATTGACACCTGTTTATCCCGAAGATGAGATATATAATCCTCGACTTTGGCCTGGGCTTCCTTGTAATTAAGTCCTGACAGATCGATATCATCGGCGTATACACCCCTGTTAATGGTAACATTTGGATCGATATGGATCGACTGGGGTACTTCAACATTTATCTCGGTCGTAAGAGAGCTTGCGTTTTCGAGAACCTCATCCTTCTCTATATCGACCGAACCCGGTGCCGTAAGATTTATCATTACCTCATCCGGCGTCTCGACCGGTTTATCATCCGATATCTCGACCCCGGTCTCCTTCGGTTCCTCATCCACAAACTGAATAACATCCGACGCATAAACCTTCGCATGACCCACACTTGATATTAAAATACCTGCCACACACAGAATTGCCGTATGCAGTACAAACTTCTTTCTCACTTTAACTCCTTGATTCCCGATTTTATGATATAATACGATTACTGTACAAGATAAGCCAATGTCGGTACCACCATTGCCAGAACAAGTATTATGATAATTATGCTCGACATTATCTTTCTTGACTTTTTATTATAGAAATTCATGAACCTTACTCCTTCCGGATACTGCTTATTAATCTGCACCTTTAAAGGAATATTATATATGATATCACCTATTTTTACAACCATAGTCATCAGTTTTCTGTGTATTATGATCTACATGAAAACAACAACCAACCGGTTCAATACCGGCGATGCCAAAAGACTTGAGGAAGAGCGGCTTTCCAATTCGGTAAGAAGAAAAAGCCTTAATGACCTTAAATATATTGATATTCCCTTTGAATCACTTCCCTTTTCCCGGGGGACAGATGACACCGATGAGGTTCTTGCCGCTGATGAGGCTGCCGTACTTTCGCTTAAGGGCAAAAAGATCGTCAACTTCACAGGTATCTCAAACACGGATCTTAAGCTTACCTACGGAGCACCCAATCTTCCCATCCTGTCAGAATATGATCAGAATTATACAAGTCTTGTAAAGTCACTGGATTCCTGGGGCAACCACCTTATGGAACGCGGGCTTAAGACGGAAGCCCGTAAGGTTTTTGAATTCGCCGTCGGATGTAAAACAGATCTTAAATCAACCTACCTTCCCCTTGCGGATATATATGTCGAAAACTTTGAGTTCGACAGGCTGGACCATCTCACAGAAGTTGTTGATGATATCAACTCACTTATGAAGGAACCGATAAAAAGGGCCCTTAAGGAGAAGGGTGATATAACAAGATATGTAGAAGAAAAGAAGTGAGCATTTCGCTCACTTCTTCCATTCTCCTACTCGCTTATCAGTTATCAGTTCTGCTGCCCCGTCACCTTACTTAGCTCTATGAGCTTATTGTGCATCTCCGTCTCGATCCTTGACAATTCCTTCTCGGCCTCAGCCCGCTTAGCCCTTCCGTCAGCCTGTATCTGAACCACCTCGTTAAGGGTATCGATAAGGGTCTGATTCGTATGGGTAAGGGTCTCGATATCGACGATCCCCCTCTCTGACTCCTTAGCTGATTCAATAGTCGCTATCTTAAGGGCCTCTGCGTTCTTCTTAAGAAGCTCGTTGGTCATATCGGTGACCTCCCTCTGGGCCTTGGCAGCCTCGGTTGAATGGGATAAGCCGACCGCGATCACCATCTGACTCTTCCACAAAGGTATGGTGTTAACCAGAGTGGACTGTATCTTCTCCGACATCATGGTATCGTTGTTCTGTATAAGACGGATCTGGGGAGCCATCTGCATCGAGATGTTCCTTGTCAGCTCAAGATCGTAAATCTTCTTCTCAAACCTTTCGATCATTGATGCGTAATCCGATGCAGCCTGGGAATCCTCGGGAAGACCTGATTCCTCAGCCTTCTTAAGGAGCTTGGGCAGCTCCTGTGATTTTGCAATGGCTAACTTCTCCTTGCCTGCCATGATATAGAGTGTAAGGTTCTTGTAATAAGTGAGGTTTGTCTCATACATCTTGTCCAGCATGGCAATATCCTTAAGCAGAGTCACCTGATGCCCTTCCATGGCCTTAACGACCTTGTTTACATTGGCTTCGGCCTTGTCATATCTTGCAAGAAGAGTGCTGGCCTTCTCCTGACCCCGTTTAAAGAGCCCCAGCAGGCCCTTCTTCTCCTCCTCGCCTACCGAAAATCCCTTAAGTTCTCCTACAAGACCGGTAAGCATGTCACCTATTTCACCCATATCCTTGGTACGAACGTTATTAAGGGCTCCCTCGGAAAAATCGGCTATCTTCTTCTGGGCCCCGGCACCGTACTGGATCACAAGCTGACTGTTATTAAGATCTATCTGTGAAACATAGGAATCAACGATCTTGCGTTCTTCCTCTGTAAGGTCGTTTTTGGTCTTTATGTCGGCAAGCTCGGTTCCGAAATCCATGGGAACCGGATTCTCCTTCTTCTCCTCTTCAAGGGGCGCGAAGGGTGATTCATACAGGGTTGCCTGAGGTATCTCCTGCGCTGCTGCCATTCCTTCTCCAACCTGTCCGTTAATGTTTGTGTCCATTTTGATCCTCCCTTTACTGTGTTTTTAATGCCGCTTCCTGAGTAAGTCCCTCCTGGGTCAGCATGGTCGTAAGCACCTTGGCATCGCTTGTTACATCCCATACCGAATCCTGGAAGAGATTATTGAGAAGCTGTGTAAATGCTTCATTTATCGTATCGAGTGTAGTCTCTATCTCGGACTTGGCCTGTAGTATCTCGGATCCCGGAGCGGAGACCTTATCATATTCGGCATAAGCCTCAACAAGCTTAAGCATTGTGGGCAGATAATAATCCATGAGCTTATGCATCCTGTCCATCTGCTCGGGATGTTCCCTGACGCGGGAGAACATCTGCTTAAGAAGGTCCTCAAGCACATACAGCTTCCTGCTAATCACCTCTCCCGGTATATCGTCATTCAGCTTATGGAGCTTATCGACAGCGGCCATACCCTCTTCGACCATCTGATCAAGCTCGGACCCCTCTTCCTGAGTAAGCCTGGCTGCCTCATCGGCCTTCTGCCTGTTCTTCATGGACATGTAGTCCTTATATACCGAATCCGACAGCATCAGGGTTGTTCCCTCTTCATCCATATAGCCTTCGGGGAAGTAGCCCTTTTTCAGCATCTTCCTTATGTCCTTTTTTACCATGTATTCCGACAGGCCGGTTGCCGATGCCAACTGGCTTATCCCCGCATACATCTTTTCGCCGCAGATACGGGCGTATTTCCTTGCCCGTTCAAGAGCCTTCCTTAAGGAAATGCCATATCCTACCCAGAAGCCGGAAAAGGCGGCAAGCAGCAGAACAGAGAAAAGACTTGTCTTTATACTTGCATCCGCCGTGGCTGCGATCCCGAAAATAATGGCCAGCATGCCAAAAAGAGACAGACCCACGCATCCGAAAACTATGGATAATACACCTCCGGTATCGCCTATTGCCTTGAATTTCGTGGGAAGGAGCTTACCGTTTAAGATGATCGCATTGGGTGACTTCATCTTCCTGCGAAGCGCTGCCTCATCACGCCTTGCCTTAGCGCGTTCGATCCTCTTCTCTTCCGCCTCCCTGCGGTTTTTTGCGGCACGCTCCCTGTTCCTTTTAAGCCTCTCTTCACGCTCCTTCTCAAGCTGCTGCTGCTTGGCCCTGGTTGCCGCTCCGCTTGAATAAGACGAGTACTTGTGTGTTGAAACATTTACGGGGCCGCCCGAATAACCGGTGCTTCTCTCCAGCTGGTCTGTCGCTTCATCTATGACCTTGTTTACGGAACCTAAGATAGCATCGTTAAGAGCCGTAAAGTCGCCCCTTGAAAGACCCACCTTAAGCGCATCCCTTATCTCTTCGCCTATTTCATTTAACAGTTGATTGTCTGCCATTTATCTCCCTGCTAATTACTCTTACCGTAATACTCGCCATAATACTTGCCGTAATACTTACCGTAATATCTGCCGTAATACTTACCGTAGTACTTGCCTATCTTGCCGCCGATCTCAACCTTGTTGAGGATGACTCCCAGTATCGGACAACCCGTCTTACGGATCTGATCGACAACCTTTTCGGCGAACTTCCTGCTTATGGCTCTCGCCTCCATCACAAGGGCTACTCCGTCACAGTTCTGGGCTATGATGGCGGAATCGATAACGCTTCCGAGAGGCGGAGTGTCTATTATGACATAATCATATATATCCCTGAACTTAGAGAGGACCAGCTTAAACCTCGCTGTTCCCAGAAGCTCGGATGGATTGGGCGGAACGGGCCCCGTAGGTATTATGTGAAGTCCCTTGATGTTGGTCGAATATATGACATCCTGGATGTCACGCCTTCCCGCAAGAAAGTGAGACAGACCCGAGGATATCTTCTGGATCTGGTAACGTCCCAGTATTACCGACTTCCTCATGTCGCCATCTATAAATAAAACATGCTTGCCGGCTTCCGCCATGGATATTGCAAGGTTAAAGGCTACGGATGACTTGCCTTCATTGGGAACACAGCTTGTTATTGCGACTATCTTGACGTTATTGCCGCAGAACTCCATATTGGTCCTTAAGGACTTATATGCTTCATTTGTCTGGAAATCAAGCTTGGTCTTTCTGTTGATCGTGATAACCTTAGTGTCCATCCCTTGATACCTCCGTTCCTGGACTTAAAAAAGACATGTCAACCGGTGTTGTTGCCGTTTTGTTGTCATATTCGGAAGAGCCGTGTCTCTTTTTCCTGCGTTTGCTCTTCTTCTCGTTTTCACCCGCCTTCTCATCCACATAAGGGATCGAGCCAAGCACGCTTACCTTCAAGTAATGCTCGATGTCGTCGGGATTCTTTATGGTGTCATCCATGATATATATAAGGATGATTATCACTATTGCAACAAAGGCGCCGAAGGCACCGCCTATCGCCGTATCCTTGACTATCTTGGGTGATGCGGGTTCCTCGGGGAGGTTGGCTTCTTCAACCACATTAACCGCCTCTGTATTCATGACCGCCGAGATATGGGCAGATGCCGAATTCCTTATGGCATCGGCTATTGCCCTCGCCATCTCGGGACTGGAATCCTCAACGGTTATCGTAACGATTCGCGTATCAGTAGGTACATCCACGCTTATCTTATCCTTAAGCTCCTTATTATCAAGATCCAGGGACAGCTCAGCCCTTACCTCCTCAAGAACCGGCCTGCTTGTTACAAGCTCCTGATAGTCCTTGGTAAGCTGGGTACCTGTCTGCAGGTCGGAATAAGTCAGCGTTTCATTACTCTGCCGGTTAATGATGTACATCTTGGTCGTGGATTCGTACTTGGGCTCAAGAACATATACACACATAAGAAAGGTGATTATCCCCGCCATCGCGCCGAATATAATGATCATCCACAGACGGCTCATAAGAACGCCGATAAGCTCGACCAGATCTATCTCGATTGTTTCGGATTGCATTTTGTTGCCGGTTTCCATAGTCTATAACTCCGTGCTATAATAATTGACACTACCCTTCCCTGATCCGGTCATAAGGGCTGATTGTTTACGATACTGATCGCATTCCGGTACAGGATATCAGCCGCGTATTCCGGCGGGCATTTCTTCAATATATGTTCCGCGCACCCGGCCATTTCCGGCTTCCTGCTGCCCATACTGTGCGCATCCGTTCCTATGAAATGCACCCATTCCTCCCGCAGAAGCTTCTTGATAAAATGTCTTACCCTCAAACCGCCCTCACCGGTGACTGTCTTTGAATTGATCTGGATATAGGCTCCGTTGTCTATAAGGTCACCTACATACGATGGATCCCTGACAAGACAGTCATATCGCTCGACATGAGCCAGAACCGGATAATACCCATACCCGCACAGGTTCTGAACGGCCTCGATAAGCTCCCTCTTGGCAACCTGTGTGGAAAACTCCAGCAGAACATAATTGGAGTCTGCAAGTGTATGGACCCTGCCTTCCTCTATCCATTCGGGTACGCTGTGGTAGTAGTATATCTCATGGCCGATAAACAGCTGCATATCCGGATGTATCCTGCCGAGTCGCGATTTAAGCTCTTCAAAAGTCCTGTCTATTACGGCTCTTTCGGTCTCAACATATCCACCATGATAATGCGGCGTCAGTATATGGGCCCTTATTCCCTCATTGTAGGCATAATCAAGCATCTTAAGGGACAGATCCATGTTCTTCGATCCGTCGTCTACTCCGGGCAATATATGACAGTGTATATCCAAATAAAACAAAGCACAAATCCCCTTATTTCGCTTACTATACAATACTACACTTGGCTGATGTTCGCAAGAAAGGGGAAGGGATCACAGAGCAAGAGCCTCCGCCATCCGGTCCCAGGAAAACCTGTACTCCCGATCCTTTATCCCCTGTATGTATTCTTCCTTCTTATTATCGTTAAAATACTTAAATATCGCTTCCGCAAGAGCCTCATCATCAAAGGGTTCTACAATAACGCCTGTTACGTCATCCTCCACCACTTCGGGAAGACCTCCTACACGGGTGACTATGACAGGCTTCTCAAAACCGTAGGCTATCTGGACTATTCCGCTCTGGGTAGCTGATTCATATGGAAGCACCACCAGATCCGCGGCCGAGAAGTATTTCTCAACCTCCTTATCGGGAACATATCCGTCAATTATTTCAATATCGTCCGTTATCTTAAGCTCTTCCACCCTGGCCAGGTATTCATCCTTATTGCCGTCGAAATCACCCACAACATACAGGACGGGCATGGACCCCTCTTCCGTAAAGTACTTACTCTTAAGGATCCCCACCGCATTTAAAAGATGCTTTAACCCTTTATATTCCCTTACGAACCCGAAGAAAAGCATTACCCTCTTATCGGGATTTATGGACAGCTTCGCCCTTGCGGTTCTTATATCCATATTCTCGAAATTGAAGGCCGAGTATGTCGGATGGACTAAAACCTTGTAATCCGCATCCTTCTTTATTGACAGAAGGTCATTAACCTCACCCTGTGCATGGAGAACGAACCTGTCGCCCCTCTTAAGGGCCATCCTTGTAAGCTGCTTATCCATGGGAAAACGTTCATGGGGGAACACATTGTGGCATATATAGGTTATCTCGATTCCCGCTCTCTTAAGCCTTCCCGTAAGTATCCTGTAACAGGGGGCAAAATACGGATGCCACCACTGTATGATGACCTTATCCGGCTTCATCCTTATGATATCACCGGCCGTTTTTTCGATATTGAACGGATTGGCCGTATTTATCAGAAACTTCGTTCCTTCAACCTTAAAGGCATCGTTGGAGTAATCCCTTTGCTCCTTCCTGAAGAGGAATCCGGGATATTGCATCTTAAAGGATATCATGGTAACATCATGGTCCTTGCTGAGAGCACGATACATAAGGCCTGTATAATGCGATATTCCGCCTTTAAAGGGATACACGGGACCTATCAGGACCCATTTTCCTGCTGCCATCCTCGTTTATCTTTCCTTTGCTTTATTATCTTCCGCTTCCCTCTCACGTTCCTCTTCCTTATAATCCAGCCGTCTCACACGATACTGGATATCTTCAAGAAGCTTACGGTTATTGGCGATACAATCGGCCTGGAGTCCCACGATAAAGGTCATAAATCCCAACATCATGAGGGTTGAGGAAAATACAAGAGACTGAATGTGTCCGTTACCCGATCCGTTGAAGAAAAAGACAAGGAACCTGATCGCCAGGGCAAATCCGATGGTAAACGGTACCAGACCCAATATGGAGAAAAAGGTCAGGGCCCTGTACATCATGAAGGCACGTACTATCGTGAGCATTGACCTCTTTACATATCCGAACATGGATGAGAAAAGTCTTGACTTCCTAAGCTCCCCATTAGTCCTTATGGGAACCGATATTATCGCCATAGACGACCTTCCTGCCTGTACTATGGTCTCAAGGGTATATGTGTAATTGTTCATTACATTAAGATGCATGGCCGCTTCCCTTGAAAAGGCCCTGAAGCCGCTGGGTGCATCCGGTATGTCCGTCTTGCTCGCAATCCTTACAACATAGCTTCCGAAATGCTGCAGCTTCTTCTTAAGGGGAGAAAAATGCTCGGTATCGTCTATTGGTCTCTCACCTATGACTATATCCGCCTTCTTATCAAGGATCGGACGTACCAGCTTCTCTATATCCGCGCCGCAATACTGGTTGTCCGCATCGGTATTTACAATTATATCCGCACCATTCCTTAAGCAGGCATCTATACCGGCCATGAAGCCCTTGGCCAGACCCTTGTTCTTGATAAAGTTCACAACATAGTGAACTCCCCATTTCTTCGCTACCTCTACGGTATTGTCCACACTGCCGTCATTTATGATAAGGTATTCTATTTCATCTATCCCGTCTATATGTTTAGGCAGATCATTAAGCGCTATCTCAAGTGTCTCGGCCTCATTAAGACAAGGTATCTGTATTATCAGCTTCATTAATTACTTCTTCTCCCTCGCAATATATATGGGTCTTCCCTTGGTTTCAAGATATGTCTTGGCCAGATACTGACCCACAACTCCTATGCAGAAGAGCTGGACGCCTCCCAGAAAAACGATTATACATATCATGGACGGCCAGCCGCTCGTAGGATCGCCGTACATGAGCGTCCTTATGATTATGAATATGATCATAACAAAAGCCAGAAAAGTAAAGGCCAGTCCGATAAGGGCAGATAAGGTAAGGGGTGCGGTGGTAAAGCCGACAAAGCCCTCCAGTGAGTACAGAAAGAGCTTCCAGAAGTTCCATTTGGTCTCACCTGCAACACGCTCCCTGTTCTCGTAATCGAACCATTTGGTCTTAAATCCGACCCAGCTGTATATGCCCTTGGTGAACCTGTTGTACTCCTTCATATCAAGGACCGCATTAACCATGGTCCTGGTCATTATCCTGTAATCCCTGGCTCCGTCCATTATCTCAAGGTCCGTGACCTTATTCATTATCTTATAGAACTGCCTGGCAAAGAAGGACCTCACCGGAGGCTCACCCTGCCTCGTGACCCTTCTTGTGGCCGCAGAATCATATCCCTCCTCTTCAAGAGCCCTGTACATATCGGGCAAGAGCGACGGAGGATCCTGCAGGTCCGCATCCATTATAACAACGTAATCACCGTGAGAATTCTCAAGTCCCGCATAAATGCCGGCCTCCTTACCGAAATTACGTGAAAAGGACACGAAGTGAACCCTCTCATCCTTCCCGGCCAGTTCCTTGATCACTGACAGGGTTTTGTCCACGGAACCGTCATCTATGAAGAGAAGTTCGAATTCCAGCTCCTTATCGATATCCTTAAAGGATTCGATAGTCTTATTCACCTCCTCATAGAAAAGAGGGAGTGCCGCTTCTTCATTATAGCAGGGTACTACGATCGTCAACAGCTTCATATTTCCGTCCCAAACAGCCTCATGCGTTTCTGTTCTCGCATCTTAAAATATCATATCTTTCCGAGTCACCCGGGCTTAAGCTTACAAACAGCTTCTGTTTCGAATGAGGAGCCGACTCCATAGGATTGCCTTCCCCGTCATGTATTCCGGTAACCTTCACCGGAACATTCCTGCCATCGGGCTTCATTATCTCTATTTCATCACCGACACAGAACTTATTCTTCTGTTCAATTACAACGGTACCATCCTTAAGAACCTCTTCAACCATGCCAAGATAAACGGCATCCCTTACATATGTTGAATTATCGTATATCTGGGTGGTCTCATCGGGCTTACCGAAATAAAAGCCCGTGGTAAACTGCCTGTAGGTACACTGAGCTATCTGCTCACGGTACCAGTCCATGTTAGCCCTGTATTTTGACTCTGACTCAAGGTAATCGTCTATGGCCTTACGGTAGGTTCTTGATACCGTGGCAACGTAAAGGGCCGTCTTCATGCGGCCTTCTATCTTAAAGGAATCAATGCCTGCATCTATCATTTCGGGTATATGCTCGATCATGCACAGGTCCTTGGAATTGAAGATATAGGTTCCCCGTTCATTCTCAAACACGGGCATGTATTCGCCGGGCCTTGTCTCCTCCATCAGGAAGTATTTCCACCTGCAGGGATGGGTACAAGCCCCCCTGTTTGCATCCCTTCCCGTAAGGAAGCTTGACAGTAAGCATCTTCCGGAATACGAGATACACATGGCTCCATGGATGAAGCTCTCGATCTCCATGTCCTTTGGAATATGCTCCCTTATCTCCTTAATCTCGCGAAGGGACAATTCCCTTGCCGATACAACTCTTTTGGCTCCCTGCCTGTACCAGAAATCATAGGTAAGATAATTGGTGTTATTGGCCTGGGTGCTTATATGTATATCCGTATCGGGGCATAGCTCCCGCGCGATCATAAACATTCCGGGATCGGCGATTATAAGGGCATCGGGCTTAATAGCCCTGAGGCTTTTGAAGTATTCCCTTGCCCCCTCAAGATCGTAATTGTGGGCCAGGATATTGGCCGTCACGTGAACCTTCACACCATGGGCATGAGCAAAATCAACCGACCGCTTCATCTCCTCAAGCGTGAAATTCTTAGCCTTGGCACGAAGGCCGAAGGCTTCTCCACCTATATAAACCGCGTCCGCTCCGAACATAACGGCTGTTTTTAATACTTCCTCACTGCTTGCCGGAACAAGAAGCTCGGGCTTCCTTAACCTGTCCATATCAATATCTCTTAACGCTTACCGTAACCCCGTCTCCCACGGGAAGTATTGTTGTGGTAAGCCTGTCATCATGCGTAAGGATGTAGAGGTACTCCCTCATCCTTGAATGAATGGTCCTGTTTCTTCTTGTGACCGCGAACCTCGACTGTATTATATCCCCTTCCTGAAGAACGTTGTCGGAAACAAGCATTCCTCCCGTTTCAAGAAGACTCAGCGTGTCCTTAAGGAAATTAATATACTGACCCTTAGCCGCGTCCATAAAGATCATACCGTACTTACGTCCTTCCGCTGCAAGATCCTTAAGAACCCCGGCCGCATCACCTTCGATAAGCTCTATCCTGTCCTTATATCCTGACTTTTCGATATTATCCCTTGCAACAGGTATCCTCTTTTTGTACTTCTCTATGGTCGTTATCCTGCACTCCCCTGAGGCACAGGATGCCATGAGGATTGCCGAGAAGCCCGTTGCGGTCCCCACCTCCAATATGGAACCGGGCTTCCCGATCCCTATAATGACCTTAAGTATGGACTGCATGGAGGGCCTTATCACGGGAATCGACTCCCTTATACATTCGGCCTCCAGTTCATCGAGGAATTCGCCGTTACTTGCTCCGAGTGATTCAATATAAGCCTGAATTCTTTGATCCTCTATCAAATCACTCACCCACCTGGATATCTATACTGGAACCATCATCTTCACCTTCCGATGTATTCTCTATCTCTATACTTCCGTCCTCTCCCTCGTAAGGGGTCTCACCTTCCATAAGATCACCGTCAACAAGGTCTGATCCGGCCTCCACGGGTGCTCCCGGATCGATGGGTATTTCCTGTTCAATATCGGCGGGAAGGGAATCCTCGTTCTCCTCTCCCTCACCTTCTATATCAGCACCTGTAAGCACTGCCATTATCTCATCAGTTGTCATGGAATTATTAAGTGTATATGTGCCGGGCTCCACACTGCCCTTGTGTTCCGATAGCTTAGCCTGCACGAAGAAGAGCGCCCAATCGCCCGTAATACCCTTCTCCTCAAGCTTCTCGGCGATATCCTTAAGGCCCTCGCCCTTTTCGACGGACATGATAATATCGCGTCCCGGAGCCTCAGCCACCGGACCCTCGGTAAATATCCGGAATCCGAATTCGTAAGCCTTCTTCCCTATGTTTATGACAAGGACAACACATGCTATCAATACGACAGCACGTATCACCGTTCCTATAAAGCTTGCCGTAACATCAATTATCCTGATCTTCATAGTCCAAACCCGTGTTTAAATGCCTGTCATTCGTCTAATGCTGCAACAATACCATCCGTTATATATTGATACATCTTGGAAAACTCAACCTCTGCCAGGATAAAATCACTTACCCGCGAATCCGAACACAGCTCCTCCATCCTTAAGGTTATGTTTTCGGATTCCTTCTCGTACTCATCCTCATTCATATCCATAACCCGCATGTTAAGCTCCCGGATACTCTCCACACAGCCCATGGCGTTCTCATCATCCTGTATGGCATTAAATGTCGCCTTGTAATTTAAGAATTCCTCTGTATTCTTAACCTTATCCAGAAAAACTTCAAAAGCATCTTTAAATTCACTACTGAACATATGGTTAATATTCTACCTCCTGGATCACGGTAAGTATCATGGGACGCCGCTTCATCTTCTTCCACACATAGCTCGAAAGAGCGTCCCTCATAATGCTCTTCATCTTGCCCCAGTCAGTGATATTCTTATCATGTATCTTATCAAGGGCCTTATTTAATACTTCCCTTGCCTCATCCATTATTTCATCGGATTCCTTGACATATATGAAGCCTCTCGTCACTATGTCCGGACCTGCAAGGACCCTGTTGGTCCCCTTCTCAAGTGTCATGACTGCCATGATGAAACCGTCTTCGGCCAGTGACTGCCTGTCACGTATTACCACATTTCCCACATCACCCACGCCGAGGCCGTCAACGAAAACGGCTCCTGTCTGCACTTCGTCCGTAATCCTGGCGCCCTGCTTATTAATGGATAAAACCTGGCCGGTTGTAAGTATGAAGATATTATCCTTAGGGATACCGAGCTCCCTGGCTATCCCGGCCTGGGCTTTAAGGTGCTTGTATTCTCCGTGTACGGGTATCGCGAACCTGGGCTTAACAAGGGTATATATAAGCTTGATCTCCTCCTGGCAGGCGTGTCCCGAAACATGGGCATCCTGAAAGACAACATCAGCCCCTTTCATGCTCAGCTCATTGATAAGCTTGGCAACAGCCTTCTCATTACCGGGTATGGGATTGGATGAGAAGATCACCGTATCCCCCGGCTTAATCTGAAGCAGCTTATGGTTACTGGTCGCTATCCTGTTAAGGGCGGCCATCGTCTCCCCTTGTGATCCGGTCGTGATTATAACCGTTTTCCTGTCAGGATAATTCTTAAGATCCTCTATATCGATAAGGGTATTCTCATGAACATTGATATATCCAAGCTCTGTTGCGGCCTGAATCACATTTACCATGCTCCGGCCTTCGACAACAACCTTGCGTCCGTGCCTGTATGCGGCATCTATGATCTGTTGTACCCTGTCCACATTGCTTGCAAAGGTGGATACTATGATCCTTGAATCCTCATGCTCCGTGAAAAGGGCATCTATAGTCTTACCCACCGTCTTCTCGGAATTGGTGAAGCCCGGCCTCTCTGCATTGGTGGAATCACACATAAGGGCCAGAACTCCCTTCCTCCCCAGCTCTCCCATCCTCTGAAGATCTATGGGATCTCCGTAGACGGGTGTATAATCCACCTTAAAGTCACCCGTATGCACTATCGTTCCCACGGGTGAGGTTATGGCCAGAGCACATGCATCGGCTATTGAGTGATTGGTCCTTATGAACTCCACCTTAAAACTTCCCAGACTGATCACGTCGCCCGCCTTGACCACCCTGCGGTCAACCATATCAATGATACCGTGTTCCTTAAGCTTCCCTTCGATCAGGGCCAGTGTAAGCCTGGTCCCGTATATGGGAACATTAAGCTGTTTTAATACATATGGCAGTGAACCGATGTGGTCCTCATGACCATGCGTTATGACAAATGCTTCCACCTTGTCGGCATTGTCCAAAAGATATGTTATATCAGGGATCACCATGTCTATTCCCAGCATATCGTCCTCGGGAAAAGCCAGTCCGCAATCCACAACTACTATCGAATTACCGTATTCAAAGGCGGTAATGTTCATTCCTATCTGCCCAAGACCACCGAGTGGTATTATCTTGAGCGGTCTTCCGCCGTTTCTTTTTCTTGCCAAATTCTAATCTCCTCTTATCTCTATATCACCAAGCGATTCTTCAAACATGCCGGCAACAATGTCCAGCTCATTGTCATCTTCTATCTCTTCATAAACGCTTTCTTTCGACTCGTCAGGCGCAGTATCTTTAAGGATCATGCACTCCGCATCACCGGTTATCTTATCGGCGACAAGAATGTAATTACATCCGTTTATTCTTGTCTGGTCCAGCACATACCATTCCGAGGGTCCCTCATCCGTTTCGAATATGATCTTTTCAGGCTTTTTATTCTCTTCCATTTCTTCCAATCCAAGAAGCAGGCCGTACTTCTTACGAATACGTGTATCATAAGGAATCCGACGCCGAACCGGTATCCCTTATGATATTCTCAAGATATTCCTGCAGTATAATGGCCGCAGCTATCTTATCAACATGTTTCTTGCGCTCTTTCCTGTTAAGACCGGCCTCTGTCATGATCTCATCGGCCGCAACGGTTGTAAGCCTCTCATCCCACAATACAACAGGAAGCCCCGTCCTTCTCTTCAGCCCTTCCATGAACTCCTTCGTCTTAAGACAGCGGTCCCCCTCCGAATCATCCATATTTCTGGGATATCCCAGAACTATCTTCTCTACCCCGTTCTCCCTTATCAGCTCTTCGATCCTTGCATATGTCTTCCTTAGCTTATTCTCGCGATCACGGCGTATTATCCCGATCCCCTGGGCAGTAAGAAGCAGGGGATCGCTCATGGCTACCCCCACAGTTTTTGTCCCGTAATCCAGTCCAAGTATCCTCATATCACAGCCAGCCGTTATTCCTGATATACTGCGTAAGAAGCTCCTCAACCAATTCATCACGCTCAACCTTCATAATAAGGCTTCTGGCATTGTTATGACTGGTTATATATGTAGGGTCACCCGACATGATGTAACCCACTATCTGGTTGACCGGATTGTAACCCTTCTCATTAAGGGCTTCGAATACAGATGATAGAACGACCTTAACTCCGGTCTCCGGTTCAACCTGCACATTAAAGTGCTGTGTACTGCCTAAATCCTGCATTATTCTTCTCCTTATCGTTACTATTCTACCCTATATGGCCGAAAAAGACAAATGTAACTATTCTTTAATAGTTACATTTTGTATCTCGGTATCCTGGATAACACAGATAAATGTCTTGCCGTTGTTGATCTCAAGTTCGTTCCCGTCAAGGTCATAGTAGCGTATGGGGCACATGTCCACGTTGCCGTCATGAGCCTGTTTTATATCCCTGAGCCATATTCCCGGAACCATCCTTCCGTGGGTGAAATACTGGATCACACCGCCGGAATGACAGTCGAAGGCAAGATAATCCTTTTCATCAAGCTGAGCCCATTTGTTATACTGGAAAATAACATTATCGAAGAATAACTGCTCCCCCGTGAGTTCATCTATCTGGGGTTCATCATATTGAAAGCGTCCGTACTGCTCCCTTTCCTCGTCATATTCAAACCAGGGCTTGTTTATCCTGTAATTGGGTGCCATGTAGGTGATCTTCATTCCATCTTCATTGGTCACCGTTTTATCAAGATCACAGAACTTGAACTTCCCCTTATAATCTTCATAATGGTTACGCCTGTAACCCATCATGTCTATACCGGCATCGATCCCATCGGCGTTTGTATATGCATTGTGAGGGGCCTTTCTGTCCGTAGTCCTGTAATATACCGTATCTCCTTCCTTACCAAGGCCGTTCAGGTTGTCCACATAATCACTGTTCAGAAGATCCACCGCATAGCTTGCCTGTCCGTAATGGCAATAGATCGCATCGAATTCAAGCTCGGTATAGACAAAATACTCACGGCATGACCTTACAGATCCTATTTTGTCAAGATCCTTATAGTCTTCAAAGAGAGCCATTAATCTCGTTATGGCTCCCTCTACCACATATTCATATACAACATCCGCCCTGCTTATGGAACTCATCGGCTGGGCTGCCTTAAGATTATTGAGCATTACGGCTATGGGCCGCCTCATTCCCAGTTCTTCATCAACAGGAAGGCCGGACAGAAAGCTTCTCATCTGTCCTTCTTCAAGGCCGTCGTTGTCTTCTTCCTCTTCTTCATCCGGGACTGACGGAGCCATGGTGGGAACCGGCGTCGGAGCCTCGGTCGGGTCAGCCTGCGAAACCTCCGTTACGCTGCCGCCGTCGTCCGCCCGGGTTCTGCCGTATGCATTTATTATGATAGCGGCAGCAACTATAAAGAAAACCCCTATAACCGAATAGGTCCATACCCTTGTTTTCTTAAGTGAATCCATCCTATATCTCCCGGATCATTTATTCCAGAAACCCTTTTTCTTCTTATCCCTGCCGTCGGACGATTCCTCAACGGCATGAAGAGTATCGCCTGTCTCCTTATCGAATTCCTTAAGAAGCTCCCTGGCATTGTTGGTAAGATGATCGGGAACCTGAACAATAAGGGTCACATAGTGATCCCCTCGTACCTGCTTGTTTCTGAGTGAAGGCATTCCCTTGCCCTTGAGGCGTACTCTTGTATCCGTGGGAGTTCCTGCCTTGACTTCATATATTACCTTGCCGTCAACGGTATCTATGTATATCTCACCGCCAAGAGCCGCAACCGCAAATGATATGGGTGCCGTCGAATAAACATCCATGTCATTCCTCTGGAAAATGGGATGTCGCTGTATAACAACCTCAACCAGCAGATCTCCCCTGGGTCCTCCGTTAATGCCGGGTTCACCCTTCTCACGGATCCTTACGCTCTGCCCGTTGTCTATACCTGCGGGGATCGATACCTGTATCTTCTTCTTGCTTGATATATATCCGGTTCCATGGCACTCAGGACACTTATCCCTGATCACCTTGCCCGAGCCGTGACAGTCAGGACATGTGGATACATTACGCACCATACCGAAAAGCGACTGCTGGGTGTAGACCACCTGACCCTTACCGCCGCACTTGGAACATGTCTCGGGAGATGTACCCGGTCTGGCCCCCGTCCCCTTACAATTGGTACAGGTATCCTTAAGCGTAAGCTCGAGCTCCTTGTCAACACCCGTTACCGATTCCTCAAAGGTTATCCTCACGCTGGTACGTATGTTGGCACCCTTCATGGGTCCGTTGCTCGAACCGCCCCTTGTTCTTCCCGCACCGAAGAGATCACCGAATATATCACCAAATATATCAGAGAAATCAGCTCCGGTAAAGTCAAAGCCGCTTCCGAATCCGCCCGAGCCTCCGTCAAAGGCCGCATGACCGAACTGATCGTACTGCCTTCTCTTGTCGGCATCGCTCAATACGGCATAAGCCTCACTGGCTTCCTTAAATTTCTTCTCGGCTTCCTTATCTCCCGGATTCATATCGGGATGATATTTCTTCGCAAGTGCCCTGTATGCCTTTTTTATTTCATTTTCATCGGCGCCTTTACTTACGCCCAGAACCTCATAGTAGTCCCTTTTTGTTTCTGCCATTGCATTTTACCTGTCTTTTAAAAGTATCATAAGGGATCCACCATCTTCGATGGATCCCTTTATGATCATTTCACACTTGTTTGATTTTATACCTCTTTATAATCTCCGTCAACCACATCACCATCGTAGCTGTTATTGCTTCCTGCTCCCATATCGGGACCTGCCTGACCGCCCATGTTGCTCATATCGGGGCCTGCACCTGCCGCACCCTGAGTCTGCTCATACATCTTCTCGAAAAGCTTCTGGGCTGCAGTCATTGCCTTCTCCTGAGCTGCCTTAAGTTCAACAACCTGATCCTCTGTCATGGTCTCGGGATCACACTTCTCCACAAGCTCCTTAAGGTTCTTAAGCTCTGCTTCAACATTAGCCTTGTCTGAAGGATCCAGCTTGTCGCCCACTTCCTCTATAGCCTTTTCTGTCTGGAATACGAAGGAGTCCGCATCGTTCTTGGCATCAATGGCTTCCTTACGCTTCTTATCCTGAGCCTCATACTCGGCTGCTTCCTTAACGGCTCTCTCGATCTCGTCATCAGACATATTGGAACCCGAAGTAATGGTTATATGCTGCTCCTTGCCTGTTCCAAGGTCCTTGGCCGATACATTAACGATACCGTTGGCATCTATATCAAATGTAACCTCGATCTGAGGTACACCTCTTCTTGCCGGAGGTATTCCGTCAAGACGGAACTGGCCGAGTGACTTGTTGTCTCTTGCGAACTGTCTCTCACCCTGTACCACGTTGATATCAACCGCTGTCTGATTATCGGCTGCCGTTGAGAAGATCTGGCTCTTCTTGGTAGGAATTGTTGTATTCCTCTCGATAAGCCTTGTTGCGACACCGCCCATAGTCTCTATTGACAGTGACAGAGGAGTTACATCGAGCAGAAGGATCTCACCCGCACCTGCATCACCTGCAAGTTTACCACCCTGAATAGATGCTCCGAGAGCAACACACTCATCAGGATTAAGTGACTTGCTGGGATCCTTGCCCGTAAGCTGTTTAACCTTATCCTGAACTGCAGGTATACGCGTCGAACCACCGACAAGAAGTACCTGACCGAGTTCCGAAGCATTGATGCCCGCATCCTTAAGGGCATTCTGTACCGGAATCGTTGTTGCTTCAACAAGATCATGAGTAAGCTCATCGAACTTAGCCCTTGTAAGGTTCATATCAAAATGCTTGGGTCCCTCACTTGTTGCAGTGATGAAAGGAAGATTGATATTTGTCGTCGTAGCCGATGACAGTTCCTTCTTGGCCTTCTCGGCTGCTTCCTTAAGTCTCTGAAGGGCCATCTTATCATTTGACAGGTCAACGCCCTCATTCTTCTTGAATTCCGCAAGCATGTAATCGGTGATCTTCTGGTCAAAGTCATCACCACCCAGCCTGTTGTTACCGTTTGTTGCAAGAACCTCGATAACGCCTTCGCCGATCTCGATGATGGATACATCAAATGTACCGCCGCCAAGGTCGTATACCATTATCTTCTGTTCCTTCTCGTTATCAAGACCGTAAGCAAGAGCTGCCGCCGTAGGCTCGTTGATGATACGCTTAACATCAAGACCTGCTATCTTACCGGCATCCTTGGTTGCCTGACGCTGTGCATCATTGAAGTAAGCGGGAACCGTGATGACCGCTTCCGTTACCTTCTCACCAAGATAGCTCTCTGCATCCGCCTTAAGCTTCTGAAGGATCATTGCGGAGATCTCCTGAGGTGAATACTTCTTGTCGTCGATCTGCCTCTTGTAATCCGATCCCATCTCCCTTTTAATGGAAGATATCGTTTTCTCCGCATTGGTTACGGCCTGACGCTTAGCCGGCTCACCTACAAGTCTCTCGCCCGTCTTGGTGAAGGCCACAACCGAGGGTGT
Source organism: Lachnospiraceae bacterium UBA3641 (assembly GCA_002373875.1). Taxonomy (GTDB): domain Bacteria; phylum Bacillota; class Clostridia; order Lachnospirales; family Lachnospiraceae; genus UBA2868. The sequence goes on along the minus strand of DFKQ01000047.1, from coordinate 28,536 downwards.
TGTCCTTGCTCCTTCGGTGTTTGCTATAACGGTAGGCTTACCGCCTTCCATAACCGCTACACATGAATTTGTTGTTCCTAAGTCGATACCTATTATTTTTCCCATGATTTTATCCTCCTGTTGTTATTTTATATAAATATACGGCTTTATAAAAACATAGCCTTACATTCTTATTAATGGTCACATCTTATTGTCATCCTGGGCGGACCGAAGGCTTTAGCGTTATTCCACTACCGCCACCATGCTGTGTCTTACGACGCTGTCCCGGTACAGGTAGCCCTTCTGAAGCTCCCTTGCCACATATCCGCTCTCGTATTCCTCGCTCTCAACCTGCATTACCGCATTATGGAAATCAGGATTGAATTCTGTTCCCAATGCTTCTATGGGCTTAACTCCTATGTTCTCAAGCTCCGTCATCAGCTGCTTGTAGATCATACGCATACCTTCAGTGAAGGGTGACTCCTTCTCGTTTTCGGGTACTGTATCAAGACCTCTTTCGAAGTTATCTATCACCGGAAGTATCTTCTCGATCACCGATCTTGCTCCCATCTCGTACATGGATGACTTTTCCTTCTCGGTACGTTTACGGAAGTTGTCGAACTCGGCCATCTGCCGTTTAACCTGATCGGTCAGGGCTTCTATCTGCTCATCCTTTTTATCCTTCTTTTTCTTGAAGATCTTCTTCTTTTCCTTGCCTTCGGCTTCTTTTTCTTCCCCGGCTTCCTTTACTTCATCATTGCCCTTCTTCTCACCGTCTGCTGCTTCTTCTGCCGTCTCTTCCGTCTCCTTCTTCTCTTCCTTCGTTTCTTCGGCAGCCTCCGCACCTTCGCCTTCCTCAGGCGTTTCTTCCTTATTGATTTCTTCTTCCTTATTAACTTCTTCTTCCTTCTTTATTTCCTCTTCCATTTCCTTATCTGTCAATTTACGGTTCTCCTTTCATTATCCGGTCACGGCTTTCTTCCTCTATATGTCTTTACCGTGATCCTTTATGTCAAGGCATCAAAAGCCTCTGTTGCTCACTTGCTTTTGCGGTTCCCCTTTTGACCTTTATTGCGATCCTTCTTATACAGTACATCCAACTGCCCGGTTATTGATTTAAGCGTCTTAACCACCTTGTCATAATCCATTCTCTTGGGACCGATGATGCCTATTGTTCCCTTCATGCCCTCATCAAGCTCATATGTAGCGGTTACAACGCTGCAGTCCTTCATGTTCTGAACGGGCGACTCTTCGCCGATATAAACCTGTATGCCGGTGCTCTCCTCATCCTGATTCTGAAGGGTCTCATATACTATATCCGATAACTGCTTCTTCTCTTCGAAGGCGGTGATTATCTCACTGGCCCGTTCATTGTCTGACAGCTCGGGATATTTGAAGATATTGTTGGCACCGCTTGTATATATCTCAAGATCTTCATCGGCCTTGATAGCCTGCCCCACAGCATCAATAACATCGGATATAACCTCCGAGTGGATTCCGGCCTGCTCCTTCATCTTCTGTATCGTTCCCAACGATATCTCTTCTATTGATAAACCGTTAAGATTGGTGTTAAGCAGGATATTTAACTTAAGGAGCGTCTCATCATCTATAAACTGCGATGTTTCTATGATCTCATTCTTAATGATGTTTCCTTCAACAACTATGACCGCAACTATCTGGTCATCACCCATCCTCGACAGCTGAATGAACTTAAGCTTGTTCTGATGATATCTGGGTGCGGATATCATGGCCGCATAGTTGGTGTTGACCGAAAGCGACTTCGCTATCTGCTTAAGAACCTGCTCCATCTTATCGGCCTTCTCAATAAGGATCTCCTTCATCTCATCAACTTCACGTTCCTTATCTGCCATAAGGTGGTCAACATAGAACCTGTATCCCTTATCGGATGGAATACGGCCTGCCGATGTATGAGGCTGCATTATATATCCCATTTCCTCAAGGTCCGCCATCTCATTACGGATGGTTGCCGAGCTTAAGTTAAGGTCGGTATACTTGGATATTGTCCTCGAACCAACCGGCTCACCCGTATCAAGGTAAGTCTTTATTATGGCAAGCAAAATCGTTTCCTGTCTGCCGCTGAGCTCCAATCCCGGTCCCTCCTTATGATCTTTATTAGCACTCGATGAAGGGGAGTGCTAACATCTATAGTTAAGATAGCACCCTCTTTGAGATATGTCAAGAGAAAAATAAAAGACATCGAAAAATCGATGTCTTTTCGTTATTTATAAGCAAAGATAATGTCTTATGCCTCGAAGCTTCCGCTTACTCCGTCAGCTACATAATAAACCATCTTCTCAGAAGCATTAACATAGATCTCGATCTTCTTGGCATCAGCCTTGTTGTTCTTCTTGTAATCCTTGGCTGCGCGTGCTGCAAGCTTATCAACATCTACATTCCTGTCATCAAACTGAAGCTCGATCGTTGCCTTAACAGCTGCCTTCTTGGCTGCAGGCTTCTTAGCTGCTGCTGTTTCTTTCTTGGCTACTGCCTTCTTGGCTTCTTCCGGCGCTGCCTTCTTAGCTACTGTCTTCTTAGCTGCAGGCTTCTTGGCTACTGTCTTCTTAGCTACAGGCTCTGCCTTCTTCTCGGCTGCTACGGGCTCTGCCTTCTTCTCTACAGATGTAGGTGCTACTGCTACGGGTTTCTTAATCTCTGCCATGTTAATCTCCTTTCCATTGCGCACGACAAATATTACATTTATTGATAAATATTTTTGATATTAAGGTAACACCATGTATTATAGAGATTTTTTTTTATTTGTCAAATTTTTTTATCATATTTTTAAAAAAAATTAATAATTTTTTTCCGTATTTTTTTATACATTTTTCCGTACATTTTTTGATGCGGAGTTTTTATCTTTCTACGCTCCTTATTCCGATCATTTTACAATAAACGGATCTGATATTTTATAGTAAACGAAATAAATAATTTCGTTTACTATAATAAATTGATTTATTGTAAAATCGAATATCCCAGACTCTTACCATCGTTTACAAACATCTGCACCGTTTCAAGAGACAGCTGTGTAAGGTCTTTCCCAAGGTTTGGAAGCTTTGCGAGAATGTTATTCGTAACGGTTATGATATCGGTTTTGCATTGGTCGGCCTGAATGATATTATACAGTTCACGGCAGCTTGCCCATAATGATTTTGTACCCGGTTTTTTCTTACATATTTCCGTTACTTCTTTCATGACAGGAACTGCATCAACTCCTGTGTCAAGAATCCTTCCCGCAAACACCGAAACGATATTTTCCGTACCCGGTTTAAATGCATCCACTACCGACTTAACCTGATCAAGAGTAAGTATTGCTGTTGCATTTATTTTAATTCCTTTTTCCGACAGTCTCTTTATAAGAGGTACGCTTGATTCTCCTTTTGAATTGGTAATGGGTATTTTAACGTACACATTATCTCCGAGGCCCGCAATGAATTCAGCTTCCTTCTCCATGGTTTCAAAATCATCCGCAAACACTTCAAGCGATAAGGGAAGATCGGGTATCTCCCTGATCGCTTCCCTGGCGAAGGTCACGTAATCCTTAACGCCTGCCTTCTTCATAAGGGTAGGATTGGTTGTAAAGCCTTTAACGTATCCCTTCTTATACTCTTCCTTCATTGCTTCGATGTCTGCACCGTCCGCGTAGACTGTTACCTTAAGATCTTCAAACTTCATAAATAACTCCTTTCCCCTTACTATCCATCTTTACAAAGTAAGAAATACTCCGCATTTCCTTTGAACACACCCGCCGCCAAGGCATCTGTGGGTATGAGGTGGCTGCGCCGGCAGACGAAGTCCTGATGCCATTAATAAGGACTCCTCCCGCAAGCGGTCCCTCCTCATGATCTATATGGCATTGACCATCAAGTGCCATACAACTCCCTGCCAGCCTTCGGCATGAGGAGTTATCCTCTCTTCACTTACAACAGGGATAAGAACACATGCATCCGAAACCTGTCTGGAATACCCACCGGTTCTTGATACGATCGAGATTACCTTAGCTCCCCTGTCCTTAGTCAGCTTAAGCGCATTTACGATATTAAGACTGGTTGTTTCAGATCCTCCGCCTACGGAAAATACCATGATACAGTCCTTATCATTTACCCTGGAGGTCTTAAGCCACTCGGAAAAGGTTGTCTCCCATCCTTCATCATTGGTGCGAGCGGTAAGCTCCGATACATTATCGGTAGGAGCGTAGGTTTCTATCTTACCTATTTTACGGAAGTCATTTACCGCATGTGATGCGTTGGCCGCACTTCCTCCGACGCCAAGGATAAAAAGACGGCCTCCCTTATCCCTTACATTCCTGAGGATCTCAATTCCCTTTGCGATCTCGTTCCTGTCTATGGTGTCTGCGATCTTGATCGTCTCCTCCATATACCTGTCGATGTAACCTGTACTCATACTTTATACCCTCCTTTGTATATATTCACGTTGTTTAATACCCTTCACCCTGTCCGGAATGATAAGCCCTTGTCATCCGGGTCTATACCGCGCCGGATCTTTATCATATATCCTGCTTACCGACCAGCCAAGCTGCCTCCAATACGTCATGCACTATATGGTCCGGTTCTGTATCACACAGCTTCTTACAGGCATCGCATTTGAGCTCTCCTATAAATATCGTCCTGACGCCTGCTGCCTGCCCTGCCACTATATCCGTAAAGGAATCTCCTATCATATAAGAATTCTCATAATCGATATTGTATATATCCGCGGGCTTAAGAAGGAGTCCCGGCTTTGGTTTCCTGCAGTCACAGGTCTTAATGAGGAAGTCCTCTTTGGTATTTTCACTCTTCTTAGGGTAGTGCGGACACATAAAGACAGCGTCAATATCCGCTCCGTTTTCCGCCATCTGTTCGGCAAACATAGTGTTTATATCGTAGAGGGTTTTCAGCCTGCATTTCCCTTTGGCGGCTCCGGGCTGGTTCGTCGCAAGAAACACATAATAGCCTTTATCCCTTATCTTTTTTATGGCTTTTGCAGCCTCCGGAAAGGCCCTGAACTGTTCCGGCTTCTGGGGTGAATCCATCTGCTCGATATCATCATTGAACACTATCTCGTTAAGAACACCGTCCCTGTCAAGAAAGACTGCCGGATGCTTCTCATTAAACCTGTGTCTTACATATCCCCTGAATTCGTTTAACGAAGCCGGACTTCCTATTTCATAGAAACGTTTCGTTACTATATGGGCCGCTATCTTTTTTTCAATACTGAGACGGTTCTGTATCAGGGCGATATCGAACTTCACATTGACCATTCCGGCACCGTTTGTTTCCCCATCTGCCGGAATATCAACCATATCTTTCAGATACTCATCCCTAAACAGGCTCTTCTCATATGCACACACACCATAATCGATATAGTCCATTTCCGGTGTCATGTTCATCTTGTCATAGAGCCTTATTTCGCTTCCGTCCATTATGACATTGGACCTGTCAAACCGGTTGCCGTTTTTCAAAACCGTCATCAGGGCCCGCATCCCGCGCGACTTACCCTCGAAATACCTGTACATGGTTTCTTCATAATCAATATCCATAAAAGAATCCCCGTACACAAGAAGAAAGTCATCCTCAAGGAGCCTGTATGCCCTTCTTACGGCGCCTCCCGTTCCCAGAAGTTCCTTCCCGTCATAGCAATAGCTTATGGATATTCCCAGCTTACTTCCGTCTCCGTAATACTCCTCGATCATCTCAGCCCTGTAGCCGATGAGGAAGAGAAACTTCCTGAAGCCGTGATGGATAAAAAGCTTAAGCGAATAATCGAAAAAGGGCTTACCCTCAACCTCAACAAGGGGTTTGGGACACTCCTTTGTATATTCCCCAAGCCTGGTACCGAGTCCTCCCATAAGGACCACGACCTGCATATCTTCTGCCGTTTTCATGTACATATCTGTTCCCTTTACGATCATTTATATGACTTTGGAGCCTTCCATTTCAAAGCGGAACCTTACTTCTTCCATTCCGGTGCCTTCCATTGCCTTGCGAAGCCTCCTCTTGTCCTCGCAGTAGAACATAAGAAATCCGCCTCCTCCGGCACCGATCATCTTGCCGCCCTTGGCACCGTTCTTAAGGGCCATATCATACCACTCATCTATCTGGGGATTGCTCATTCCGCCCGATCTCTTCTTCTTGTATTCCCAGTGAACATTCATGATATCCGCAAAGGCATCAAGGTCACCTTCCTCGAAGGCTTTCTTACTCTGATATCCCAGATCCTTGACAAAATCAAGGTTCTTGAGCATATCCGAGTTCTTGTCCTTGCTCTTGTCATCCTGCTCCTTTAAGATGCTTCCTGCCGAACGCGAGAAGCCGGTAAAGTAAAGGATAAGATTATCTTCAAGATTATAGAGGGTTTCCTTCGATATATTGAGGGGATCCACCCACACGTAACCATCCTTGTGAAAATTCATGCAGGTAATACCACCGTAGGCTGCTATATACTGATCCTGCTTGCCTATTGGCTCCTTAAGACGGTTCATCTCTATCTCGCATGCCTCCTCGGCAAGTGTACGGGTACTTACAATGTTCCCCTGCATGGTATGGAGGGCACGCAGCAGGGCCGTTGTGAAGGAGCTTGATGAACCCAGTCCCGTGCCTGCAGGTATATCTGCCATGGAGCATATCTCGATATGGTCGTCCTTCCAGTCCAACAGCTTAAGGGCTTCCCTTATTATGGGATGCTTTATCTCGTCGATAGTCAGAACATGCTCAAACTTGGAATACTTAAGAAAGTAGCCCTTATCAAAGGTTTCATGAAGAGTTATATATACATACTTGTCTATGGCAGCGGATATAAGAAATCCTTCCCTCTGCTGATAATATGAAGGAAGGTCCGTGCCTCCTCCTCCGAGTGATATCCTTAACGGACTGCGTGTTACTATCATTATTGCCCTCCTGAATAAAAAATCCCGTTTACTTCATATGCACAAAGTAAACGGGGTATGATACACCAATCCAGAATCTATTTGCCCATCCTTTTCTCTTCGCGCAAACGTAAACCCTATTAAATTCCGGTGACTCGTCTCAGATTACACCATCCTATCCCTTTCCCATCATGATGGTGTGAACAATCGTGGATCCGTCAACATACTTATGTTAACATGATGTGTCGGATTTTGCAAGCCCGATGATCTTTTCCTTATCGGCCCTTGTAAGCTGTTTTATATGCCACTCACGGCTCATGGCTTCCTCCTTCGTAGGATATTCCTCATAATATACAAGTTCAACCGGTCTGCGGCCCCTTGTGTACCTGGCTCCCTTGCCTTCATTATGGACGCTGATCCTTTTTTCAAGGTCATTTGTATAACCGGTATAGAGCGAGCCGTCACTGCATTTAACCACATATGTGTAATATGTCATCTTCCTCTTCCTTTAACATCATTATATAATGTGTTAGAATAACAGACATGGACAATCAACAGAAGCAATACAAAAAAATGACGGAAACTCCCATCGCGAAGCTCATCATAACCCTGTCCATACCGACGATAATAAACATGCTGGTCACAAATATCTACAATCTTGTTGACACGGCCTTCGTCGGGAGGCTGGGAAATTCGGCCAGCGGTGCCGTCGGTATCGTCTTCGGATACATGGCAATAATACAGGCGGTAGGATTCTGCTTCGGTCAGGGTGGCGGGAGCATATCTTCACGCCTCCTTGGCGCTAAGGATGCGGACAAGGCCTCCGTGACGGCGTCAACGGCATTTTTCTTCGCCCTGGCTTTTGGTCTTGTTATTTCCGTCTTTTCCTTTATTTATCTTGATCCCCTTATAATGGCATTGGGAAGCACCGAAACCATAGCACCGTATGCCAGGCAGTATATCATATATATACTTATCGCGTCACCCTTCATGACCGCCAGCTTCACGATGAACAATGTCTTAAGGTATGAGGGCAAGGCCGCGATCGGCATGATCGGGCTGCTTGCCGGTTCAATACTCAACATAGTCGGTGATCCCATCTTCATGTTCGGACTTAAGATGGGCGTTGCGGGAGCAGGCCTGTCAACCTGCCTAAGCCAGATAACAAGCTTCCTTATCCTCCTGTCCATGTTCCTTCGCGGAAGGACAACCTGCAGGCTATCCCTAAGGAACGTTCATCCGGGTAAGGGGCTGTTAGCGGCCATCATCGCCGCCGGCCTTCCGTCGCTCCTAAGGCAGGGACTCGGAAGCTTTGCGACAATAATTCTTAACTCTCTTGCCGGCGTGTACGGGGACGAAGCCGTAGCTGCAATGAGCATAGTAACAAGGATCTCCTTCTTCATATTCTCTATCGCCTTAGGAGTCGGACAGGGCTTCCAGCCCGTAAGTGCCTTTAATTACGGTGCTGCCAAATACGACCGGGTACGGGAGGGCTTTAAATTTACCCTGATAATCGGAGAGTCACTCATGGCGGTCGCCATTATAGCAATGTTTATAAATTCGGAAAATGTTATCGGCTTGTTCAGGAATGATCCAAGGGTTATTGAGATCGGCACAAGGGCTTTACGGCTTCAGCTTGTATCCCTTCTCTTCCTGCCCCTTTCCATGGTTACCGAAATGTTATTTCAGAGTTCGGGGCACAGCGCCGGAGCATCAATACTCTCATCCTTAAGAAGCGGCGTCTTCTTTATCCCCGCCCTCCTTATCCTGGCCCGTACAAGGGGACTTGCAGGTATAGAAGAAGCCCAGCCGCTTGCCTACTTCCTTACCTTCTTCCCCTCCCTTGTCTTCTGTATATGGTTTATGAAAAAGATGCCCCGGTCATAACCGGCCTATTTCCGGCCCGTCTTATAATAAGAACAGTATTTTTGCAGCCGGCAGCGCTCACACCCGGGATTCAGCGCCTTACATATATCACGTCCGAAGGTTATGAGCTGGATATTTATAAGTATCCAATGATCCTTCGGTATCTCCTTCATAAGGTCGAATTCGATCTTAACCGGATCCGTTTCCCCTGTTAACCCTAGCTTCCCCGATATCCTCTTAACATGCGTATCAACAACTATACTGGGTATACCGTAAACGTTGCCGCGTATGACATTGGCCGTCTTTCGTCCCACACCGGGAAGCGAGGTCAGTTCCTCTATATCCGAAGGAACTTCACCATTATATTCCTCATACAGCTTCCTGCAGCATCCGATTATGTTCTTCGCCTTATTGTGGTAGAAGCCGGTGGTCTTTATATCCTCTTCCAGTTCACGCAGATCGGCTCCGGCGAGTGACTTAACCGACGGATATTTAACAAAAAGATCCTTAGTGACTATGTTGACCCTTGCATCGGTACACTGGGCAGACAAAATAGTGGCAACAAGAAGTTGCCACGCATTTTCGTGATCAAGATAGCACACAAGATCGGTGCCGTACTGATCATCCAGTATATTAAGTATCTCACCTGTCCGTTTTTTCATAATTCATCATAAGGAGAAATCCTGATCAATCCCTTGCCTCAAAGACCCACCGGTTAGCCATCAGATATTCGACCGTTTTAACCACGCCTTCCTCTATGGATGCCTTGGGAGCCCAACCCAGTGACCTTACCTTCTTCGTATCAAGGTATATGAAGGGATTGTCACCGATCCAGCCCCTCTCACCGCCTGCATATGTGAGTTCGGGCTTAACATTTAACTTACCGCAGATGAACCTTACGGAATCATTTACCTCAACATATTCATCCGTACCCAGGTTATAGATATTCACCTTCTCCTTCGCGTTCCTTACCACCGTAAGTATTGCTTCCATACAGTCCTTAACATAAAGATAGGATTTCTTCTGATGGCCGTCACCCAGAATGTGAAGGTGTGTGGGATCATCCTTAAGCTTCTTACAGAAGTCAAATACATGGCCGTGAGTATAACGTTCACCAAGAATAGATACAAAACGGAAGATATATGCCGTAAATCCGAAGCCCTCCGCATATGCCGCAAGCAGGCCCTCGCATGCAAGCTTACTGGCTCCGTAAAGTGATGTCTGAACAGGGAAGGGTGCATTTTCGGGCGTGGGAATAACCTCAGCCTCGCCGTATACCGAACCCGTGGAGGAAAAGCCTATCCTCTTTATACCGTTAGCCCTCATTGCCTCAAGGACATTGTAGGTTGCGACAGTGTTCTGCTCAAGGTCCTTCTTAGGATGTTCACACCCCATACGTACATCGGCATTGGCTGCAAAATGAAATACAAGATCACAGCCCTTCATTGCCTGCGTCAGCTTATCAGGATCAAGTGTATCACCCTCTATAAGCGTAAACCTGTCATTCTTAAGCGCATCCTCCAGGAATTCCCTTCTTCCCGTTGAAAAATTATCGTATGCTATTACCTCATTATCAGGCTCCGAAAGAAGCCTGTCCACCATATTTGAACCGATAAACCCGGCACCGCCGGTAACAAAATACTTCATACCCAATCCTTCCTGCTATTCTACTTCCTCTGTTTCCTCTATTTCCTCTATTTCTTCTATTTCCTCATCTTCTTCAGCCTTTTTGTCCGCTCCCCCGGTCACTGCCTTTTTCGGACCGTTCCCTCCGGTATTTATATCATTAAGGGCCGCCTCCGCGAGCTCCCTGAACCTGATGGCGTCCCTGTTAAGTCCTTCATCATATTGCACACAGCCATACTGCATGTCCACCCGGATATCATTCCCGGCGACAACTCCGGAATACATTTCCTCATCCCCGAGCTTCTCTGCCAGGCGTTCCTCAACCAGTCCCGCACCCTCCAGATCGCATGTAAGGATTATGCCGAATCCGCCTTCGGAATCTATGGAATAAACCCTGTCTTCAAGCCTTACCGTATCACATACAGCCTTAGAGAGCCTCACCACGACCTCTTTGAATTCCTTAGCCTTAAGTGCCGTCTTTAATTCTTCGGTATATTTGGGCTTCAGTATCATAAGACATATATCCTTGCCGTTTCTCTCGGCATATGATATCTGTGTCTGAATGTCCATATACATGCTTCGAAGATTGTATAAGCCCGTAATCGGATCCGTCATGATCAGCTCATTTATCTGATCGTTCATTATCTCCTGCGACAGATCGGCCTCCTTCTTGGCCCTGTTGATGAATGTATATCCGAGTACGATCAGTATCGGTACAACTATCCATCCAAGCGATATCTTCTCATCAAGATTACCCGAGGCAGCCGATGCTATCTTAATACCGATAAAGATGACCGTCTGTAGTACCGCCAGTATCATGGCCGCATTCACCACCCTGAAGGCAGCCAGAACAGCAACGGTAAATGTAACAACAACCATGGTCAGGTTTTCCTTATACAAATCCTGACTGCAGTTGGACATTACAATGGATGCTGCGGCAAAGGCACAAAAGATAAGCACCGTACCCAGATCGTAGGATGTCTTTCCGGTATATTTAACCTTCTTCTCTTTCTCCTTACGGATCTTTTTCTCTTTAGCCATTTCTCATTTCCTAAACAGTATCAGGCTCCGGATAATCAACCCCGAATGTTTCAACCGTAACCGTCTTCATGACCTGAGCCTTCAGCGGTTTATCTGAATAATCGGTATCTGTTTCCGCTATCCTGTTGACCACATCAAGACCCTCGGTAACCTTGCCGAATGCCGCATAAGCTCCGTCAAGGTGAGGTGAATTCTTATGCATGATAAAAAACTGCGATCCTGCCGAATCAGGTATCATTGTCCTGGCCATTGACAACACTCCCGCATCATGCTTAAGGTCATTCCTGAATCCATTTTGGGCAAACTCACCCCTGATGCTGTAGCCGGGACCACCCGTACCGGTTCCGTCAGGGCATCCTCCCTGTATCATAAAGCCCTTTATGACCCTGTGAAAGATCAGGCCGTCATAATAGCCCTTCTTTATAAGTGATATGAAATTATTCACCGTATTGGGTGCGATCTCGGGGTAGAGCTCAGCCTTGATCACATCCCCGGTATCCATTGTTATCGTTACGATAGGATTAGCCATCTTGATCCTCCCTATATTAATTTCCGCTTAAATATTCATCGATCCCTTCAAGCGCTTCATTCTCATCCTTGCCGTCCGCAGATACGGTTATGGTATCGCCTTCCGACAGAATAAGCGTCATCATCCCCATGATCGACTTGGCGTTTACCTTCTTCTCTTCTGTTTCGATGTAGATTGAACTCTCATAACGGCTTGCCACCTGAACAAGCATCGCTATCGGTCTCGCCTCAAGTCCGTTCTCAAGCTTGATGGTGATATTCTTTTTCTTCATAATATGTTCCTCCTGTTATTATGTAAGATATTGAGCCCTCCCCGCGCTATCAGCCAGCATAGACAGCTTCCTCAGCCTATGGTTCACACCCGATTTCCCTATTGGAGGATCGCACATCTCCCCCAGCTCCTTAAGGGATGCATCGGGATATTTAAGGCGGAGATCGGCTATCTGCTTAATCCCGTAAGGAAGGGACTTGTATTCGGGCATTCTCATCACTGCCCGTATGTCGTCAGTCTGCCGCACGGCCGCGGTAACCGTCTTGCCTATATTGGCCGTCTCGCAGTTAACCCTCCTGTTAAGGGAATTCCTCATATCCTTAAGGATCCTTGAATTCTCGAAATCCATGAGAGCAACATGAGCTTCCATCACATTAAGGGCTTCAACTATCAGTGAGCCCTCCTTAAGATAAACAACCGGATGATTCTTCCTCAATATCGTCTTCAGGGAGATATCGAAGGAATCCATTATCTCCGTAAGCGTTTCCGCCTGCTTCTCATCCCTGCAGGCAATCTCAAAATGGTAAGACTTGCTGGGATCGGATACCGAACCGGCTGCCAGAAAGGCACCCCTTAAATATGCTCTCCTGCAGCAGGATTTCTGAAGGATGAGCCTGCTTGAAAGGGCCTGCTTCAGCATCCTCTCCTGTTCTTCGTCCGCACGCTTAACTATATTAAATGTTTTTTCCAGCAATGTAAAGCATTTTCTGGCCGCGGGATCATTGTCCGTATCTGCCGCAAAGCGCGCGTTTTCCATGATGGTATCAACATCCGTCCCCGAAAAAGATATAAGGGCCGAAAGCTCTGCGATCTGACAATGTCTTGAGTTCCCGCAATGTCTTAATAACTCTTCCTTAACATCTCCGGCAAAAGACATATATATCCTCTAATTCTTTCTCATCAAATCTTTATCTATATCCCTGTGTTCTATTTTAAAACCATAGTCATCGTATTTACTCATTCTGTCATACAGGGCATTCGCGAGGGTTACCGACCTGTGCTTGCCACCGGTGCATCCGATGGCGATGACCAGCTGGTTCTTGCCTTCTATTATATAATTCGGCAAAAGGAAAACGAGCATATCTTCAAGCTTATTTAAGAACTCATCCGCCTCCTTAAAGGACATGACATAATCACTTACTTCCCTGTCATTTCCGTTCTTGTGCTTAAGCTCCTCAAAATAATAGGGGTTCGGAAGAAACCTGACATCAAATACAAGATCCGCATCAATGGGTATCCCGTATTTGAATCCGAAGGAAACAATGGTCACAAACAGATTCTTATAAGCCTCGTTGTTTATAAATATCCTGTCAAGAGATGCCTTCAGTTCCCTTGTAAGTGTCTGACTTGTATCAAAGATATAATCCGCCTTCTGCTTGATATGCTTAAGGGCTTCCCTCTCCCTTGCTATGCCGACATCCACCCTGCCGTCTCCCGCAAGGGGATGTATACGCCTTGTTTCCTTGTATCTCTTGATCAGTATCTCATCGCTCGATTCAAGAAACAGGACTTCATAGGTTACTCCCATATCCTTTAACCCGTCAAGCACATCATCCAGTTCATCAAAGGAGTGACCCGTCCTTACATCAACACCCAGCGCCGCCTTCTCGATCTCATTATCCGGAAGCATGAGCAGCTCCACGAACTTGCTTATAAGGGGCACAGGCAGATTGTCCGCACAATAATATCCGCAGTCCTCAAGGAATTTAAGGGCTGTACTTTTTCCCGCTCCGGACATGCCGGTGACTATAACAAACCTCATCCTACTTCCAGCCCAAGAAACATATTTCAGGTTCCAGCTTGACATGGAACTTCTCAAAAACCGTCTTCTGGGTATCTATCATTAGCCTTAATATATCCTTGGCTGATGCATTATTCGCATTTATGATAAATCCCGCATGCTTGTCGGATATCTGGGCTCCGCCCAACCTCTTCCCTTTAAGACCCGCATCTTCAATAAGCTTGCCTGCGTAATGGCCTTCAGGCCTCTTGAAGGTTGAACCTGCACTGGGAACATCTATCGGCTGTTTGGCTGCCCTCTGGGCCTTAAAATCATCCATTCTTCTCCTGATGACCTCCTCGTCCCCCTTCATAAGCTCCATCTCCACCTCAAGCACTATGAGGGGCTCTTCCTTAACAAGGGAATGCCTGTATGAGAAGTTCATCTCGCTCGCCGCATATTCCGACTTCATCATATATTTAAGGTCAAGTACCCTGACTATCCTTACCACCTTGACCATTTCCGCCCCGTAGGCACCTGCATTCATTGTTACGGCCCCGCCAAGGGTTCCCGGTATCCCGCAGGCAAATTCAAGACCGGAGAGTCCGCGCTTGGCAGCCTCGTTGCATATCCTCATAAGCGGCGCTCCCGCCTTGGCGGTAATGTTATTACCGAATACGGACACTTCCCCGTAATTCTTGAACAGTTGGATAACGCAGCCCCTGTAACCCTCATCCGACACCAGAAGGTTGGTACCGTTACCCATTATGAAATATCTCTCTTTTTCGTTTCTAAGCACCTTTATGCATTCAACGATCTGATCATCACTGCGGGGCGTGATGAATGCATCCGCTTCTCCTCCGACCCTGAAGGATGTATGGGCACTCATCTTCTCATTTGTCTTCAGATCGCCCTCGCCCAGTATATCCCTGAGCGCATTAATCGTACTCTGTTTCATGATCCTCTCCCAACTCTCTACCCTATCAATATATGCTCCCCCGCATCCTTACTCAAGTATCAGCTTGGCTGCACCGTATATTCCCGCATCATTTCCCAGTGTCGCAAGCTTGAACTTGGCATCCCTGCTTGCATGAAATACATACTGCCTGTAGTACTTCCTTATATAATCAAGGATCACCTCTCCTGCCTTGCTAACTCCTCCGCCTATAACAAAGACTTCCGGGTTGGTCACCCCTGCAATACATGCAAGTCCCTTGCCCAGATATCTTCCGAATTCCTCGGCTATCTCCATTGCCAGCGGATCACCTGCCTTCACCGCATCAAACACTGTCTTGGCTGTCACTTCCTCCTTATGGAGTAGGCTGTCCGTGCTGTCCTTCGCAAGCTTCCTTTTTGCCAGCCTTACGATCCCGGTAGCTGAGGTATACTGCTCAAGGCAGCCCTTGTTGCCGCAGGTACAGCTCTCCTCTTCATTATCCTCTATATGGATGTGACCTATCTCGCCGCCGCCTCCTATGCATCCGGTTACTACTCTTCCGTCTATTATAACTCCGCCGCCTACGCCCGTTCCCAGGGTAACAACCACCAGATCCTTGAATCCTTCGCCGCCGCCCTTCCACATCTCGCCAAGGGCTGCCACATTGGCATCATTGCCGGCCCTTACGGGAAGATCCGTAAGCTTGTTAAGCTCCTGCTTGATATTAAGGACTCCCCAGCCTAAGTTAACGGCCTTATAGATAACTCCGTCCTTATCGACCGGACCCGGCGCTCCGACACCGATTCCGATAATGTTCTCCTTATTCAGACCCCTCTCAGCCATCTCGCCCTTGATGGACGCAGCAATATCGGGAAGTATACGGTCTCCGTTATCCTCCTTCCTTGTAGGGATCTCCCACTTCTTAATGATATCTCCGCCGGGCGTGAACAACCCAAGCTTAACAGTGGTTCCTCCTATGTCTGCTCCGAAACAATATCTGTCCATAATAGCCTCCCGTTTCTACTCTTCTTCCTTTTTATTAAGTGAATTCTGAAGCCTTGAATAAAGCTCCTGTGCCGCATTGTACCCCATCTTCTTCTGCCTGTAGTTAACTGCCGCCGATTCACATATGATCGCAAGATTACGCCCGGGCCTTATGGGGATATTATGGCAGACCACCTTGTTGCCCAGATACTCTATATAATTCTCTTCAAGGCCTATCCTGTCGTAATCCTTATCCTTGTTCCACTCCTCGAGCCTTATAACAAGGTCGATCGACTGGGTATCCTTAACGCAGGAAACACCGAAGAGCATCTTAACATCCACGATCCCTATTCCCCTAAGCTCGATAAGATGCTTGGTTATATCGGGGGCTGATCCTATGAGGGTTTCCTCCGAAACCTTCCTTATTTCAACAACATCATCCGTAACAAGACGATGTCCTCTCTTTATCAGTTCCAGTGCTGCCTCTGATTTACCTATACCGGACTCACCCGTTATAAGAACTCCTTCACCGTATACATCGACCAAAACGCCATGAACCGAGATACATGGTGCAAGCTCAACATTAAGCCATCTGATGATCTCAGCCATAAAATCGGAAGTGGCACGCTTGGTCACAAGAATGGGGACACCCTTCTCCCTTGCCACGTCCACAAAGGTCGGATCGGGCTGGATCTCCCTGCAAAAAACAAAACAGGGAGTTGAATGGCTTAATACATGCTCATACCTCTCCTTCTTGTCCGCAGGATCAAGTCCTTCCATATATGTTGCCTCGACAAATCCGATTATCTGTACACGTGAAGCCTCATAATGCTGCAGATATCCTGCCAGCTGAAGCGCAGGCCTGTTGATGTCGGGAATCGTTATCTTCCTGTTCTTAACATCAATGTCAGGTGTGAGGTTCGTGAGTTCCATCTTCTCAATAAGACTGCTTACTGCTACCGTTGACATATCAATACCTCCTCATGATAAATAATAGTATATCACAATTCAATGGTAATGCGAATACGATTATGATGTTTTTGCTTTTACAGTCCCATGCTGATGACAAACGCTTTACTGTAGTCCCCGATCCCTCTGATCTTATTGATATCGCTCCCCTGCAGCAGCCTGAGCTTAAACCCGTGCATATCCGTTATCTTTTTAGCAACGGACAGCCCAAGTCCCGACCCGCCCCTGCTGTTTCTGGATGCATCCCCCATAAAGAAGGGTTCAAATATATGAACGGCCATATCTTCAGGAACCGGCTTCCCCTTGTCGGCTATCGTTATGTTAAGCCTGTTCCCGTCCTCGCAGACGGATATACCTATGTCACACCCCTTATCATTATGTCTTATTGCATTGATCATTATGTTGTTTATGACTCTCTTAAACTGGGCCCTGTCAAGATCAAGGAAGATACTCTTATCCGGAATATCAACATCCATGCCCATACCGGCCGACTCCGCATCGGTATAGAGACCGGCCGCGCATTCCCTGACCATTTCACAGATATCGGTTTTTTCCTTCTTCAGCTTAAATCCTTCGGAATCAAGCCTTGTATAATCAAAAAGCAGTTGGATAAGGTCATTCATCCCTCTTGATTTAGCGCATATGGCTTCAAGATACGCCTGCTTATCCTCATCCTTCACAAGTCCGTCGGCAAGCGCCTGGGCATAACCCGATACGGTTGTGATCGGTGTTCTCAGATCATGGGCTATATCCGCGATCATCAGATTGCGCCTTCTCTCGTAATCCTTCCTTGCCTGCATCCGCAAGCTTGCGATCTTTTTGAATTCACGCATGGTCACGATCGTGAACCTTACCGCAGCCACTATATAGGGAACTGCCATAATAAGGCTTATCGCCAGGATCAGAAGCGTTATGGTTATCTTCTCCCGAAGCGGGAGCTGTGCTATGATCCCGTTCTGTCCCGAAGCAAAAAACCTGCTCTCTCCCCCTTCTATCAGGCTGTCAATATAAGATCCTGCCGGAAGCCTTAAGGGTAAGGGAAGAAATCTTATCATAAAGCCCATGACCGCTCCCAGGAATATTTCAAGAACATATCTTGTAACCGCGACCGTCGAAAAAGCTTCGCTCATCTCATGGTCCTTGAAGAAAGCTTCGGCCATCACAGGCATGACAAAGCGGTCGGACACTGTTGTAATTATAAATTCAACAATACCGACCACTATAAGAGTCACTATAAATTTTCTTATAAGAAGCCACTGCAGCCTCTTCTCCTGCTCCTGCATTTCCTTTTCCATGATACTACCTTGCATTATATGACTCTGCCTCAGTTCTTTTCAAGCCTGTATCCGAGCCCCCTCAGTGTCCTGATGTACTCCTGCGGGTCCTCAGACAGCTTGGCCCTTAACTTACTTATGCACACCATAATGTTATTATCGGCCGTAATATAATCCTCGCCCCATCCGTATTCATAGATCTGCTGCTTGGTAAATACCCGGCCGGGACTGTGCATAAACATTTCCATAAGCTTATATTCCACCGAGGTAAGCTCTATGACCATCCCGTCCTTTTTAAGAAGGCAGCTCTCCGGATCAAGCTCCAGATCCCTGACCCTTATGGTATCTTTCTTGATACTGTCGGCTCCCAGCTTATAAAACCTCCTGATATTGGAATTGATCCTCGCGACCGCTTCAAGGGGGTTGAAGGGCTTTTGCATGTAATCATCGGCACCCAGATCAAGCCCCAGTATCTTATCGGCATCCGTCCCTCTGGCAGACAGGATGATAACGGGAATATTGCTGTCTTCACGTATCTTCTTCAGCACATGAAAACCATCGATACCCGGCATCATTATATCCAGCACGCACAGGCTGATGTCTCCCTTGCTTATTGCAGCAAGGGCCTCATCACCGTTGCCGGCTTCCTCCACCCCGTAACCTTCATTCTCAAGATAAAGCCGGAGAAAATTACGTATCTCCGGCTCATCATCAACAATCAATATCTTATGATCCATAATCCTTAATCCCTGCGGCTTAGTAAATGCTGTTCCTGTCTTCTATAACGTCAGTATAACCGCTGTTTAAGGTTTCGTAAAGGGCTGCCTTGGTTGATTCCACATAAGGTGCCACATAGAATATCTCAAGGATACCAAGTGTCAGCAGAGAAAGCAGGTGCCAGCCGATGAAGGACAGATCCAG
Organism: Lachnospiraceae bacterium UBA3641; assembly: GCA_002373875.1. Lineage (GTDB taxonomy): Bacteria > Bacillota > Clostridia > Lachnospirales > Lachnospiraceae > UBA2868. Next base: position 9,537 of record DFKQ01000047.1, on the reverse strand, counting down.
TACAAACGCATTCCACTTCTGTCCGTCCATCATCTCCTTGCTGAGTGAAAATGCCTCGTCCTTATCAAGGTCAGGATCATCGGCCATAAGGTAAGGTATCATCCTGTATTCGAATCCCTTAACTATAGCAATGAATATGCCCGCAACGGGTATAAGACACCAAAGGAAAAGATACAGGTCTCTGAAGAACATGACCTTGACCACGTTCTTATAGTTCCCGTCAAAGCCACGGCTTAAACAGGAAAGGTCGGCAGGATCATCCAGATTATTTACAAAGAACCGGTTACATCCTATCCTGACAGGATTTAACAGGAAAGCACTTATTAAAAATCCTATTACCGTTGCTATGATGATTATGATCAATACTACAAAGAAAACTATCATGACTGCTGCAAAGGTTCCCGAATCCGGACCGTTATCCTGACCTTCAACCATCCCATCAGACGTTCCCGAAGAAAAATCCCCGGTATCATTCCCACCATTTACATCCGATGATGATCCACCACGATTCTTGATCTCATTGATCATTTCCGAAGCATTACCGCCTGAACTGTAACCGGAACCGGTTGAACAGCCTCCGCTTATAAGAGCCACGATCAAAGCCACCAGTACACACTTCCAGTAGTTGGCCCTAAATGCAGCCTTACCTCTTTCCTTTAATTCACTTCTTGTCCACATAATTCTCTCCTCTTTTCATCAGTTATTGCGAAGTATGGTCTTCGCCTATATGCCTTACATCGGGAATTATATATAAGAAACCTTAATGGAAAAGCCTGAAAGCCTTAACGTAACCTTAATATTTCTTTCCTGCCTGATCTGCAGCTTCTATTCACCTTAAATCAATTTATTATAGTAAACGAAATTATTTATTTCGTTTACTATAGTTACTCAATTCTTCCACCGCGGCTGCTCGTGCCCGGCACTGGTAAACGGCCGGACAAAGGTTCACTGAACCTTTGTCCATTCTCCGCCAACCAGTGCGCCTTTATAATCACCTTTCTTCTGCCTGATCTTAAAGGTCAGCGTCTTGGTTCCACCGTAGCTTCCGATACCCTTAACAGTCACCTTCGCTGTACCGGATTTCGTGTTGTTTGAATATCTCAACACTACGAAATCCGTTCCGGGTATCAGATAAGTGTGCGTTTTTTTATTTCCCGTATAAAGAATTCCCGTCAGATCTGAGTCTGTCAGCCTGACTTCCCTGCCGGTATAGGTCTTGTCCGCAATCTTCTTCATCACTTTGGTCTTGGACAGATTCTGGGCTGCCTTGATGTAACGATAGGTGATGCTTGCCGTGCCGGTATAGTTACCCTTACCGTTTATCTTAGCCATCACCACACCATTCTCATCAGGTTCCGAATAGCTTGCACCATCTATGACATAGTCTGTCCCCGCCTTCAGCTTCTTCCCATCAAGATCAATGATCGTAACGGTCGGATTCTTATAACCCTTCCTGGATTCCGTCTTGTCATCAACACTGATCCCGTCCTTAAGCTTTTCTATATCCTGAACCGTGATGGTGAAATACTTCTTAACGCTGCCCTTGTAATTGCCCTTACCCGTGATGGTAATTACAGCAGTGGCTCCGTTTGTAACCTTTGTATTCTTACTGTAGCTTACGGTATAATCCGTCCCAGCCTTGAGGGTGTCATCTCCGTCCTTTACGACAACCGCAGGCTTTGCTCCGCCCTTGGCATAAGGCACGGATTCAGAGTAGCTGTAGGTAAATCCATCGTCCTGTTTCAGTTCCCTTCCTTTGACTATCTTAAAGGTCGCACTCTTTGTTCCCACATAGCCTGATTCATTGCCTTCCTTTGCGGCAAAGGTTATGGTAGCTGTACCGGCATTTACGTTATCTGTCACTTCACTGACCACATAATCAGTATTCTCGGCCAGGTTCTTTCCATTAAGCTTAAGGGTATAGCTTCCGCTTGCCGGAGTGATCGGATCTCCCGTATATGTATACTTATTCGGGCTTAGCTTCACCGTCGCTCCGGAAAGAAGAAGCTTCCTACTTCCCGTTACCGTGATAGCGGCTTCAGTCTCTCCAGTAAAGCTTCCATTCTTCGATGTAATGACCACCTTGTACTGACCCGCTTCCTTAATTTCGGTAATGTCATCCCCTTTCGCATCCTTATACGCGAAGGTGAAATTCTTCTTATCAATGCTCTTTCCCGTAGATGGCCATTTCATTGTCGGAACCGGTTTCAGCGTCTTTCCGCTTGCATAGGTGGTAACATCTGCGGCAACCACATCCTCACCCAGCACAGCCGGCGTTATCGCAAAGGTCACTTTCTCCTGCTCTGTCCCATTATAATTCCCATTGAAGCTTATCGTGATCGTGGCCGTATCGCCCGCGTTCTTATTGTTCTTATAGCTTACGGAGTAGTCCGTGCCGGAAGTCAGTTTCTTCGTGCCGTCATATACATTGAAGGAAGGCTTGATGGCTGAGCCCGTGTACCTGTAACTGCTCTCAAGACCGCCTATCCAGATAGAGGTCTGTACGGTCTCATTGCCTTCAGCATCCGTAACGGTCTTCTCAACCTCTTCTCCGCCGATCAGGATCTGCTTCCCGATTTCCTTGCCGGTTTCATCCTTTATAGCTTCCACCTTCGGAACGTTGTTTCCGCTTAAGTCCTTCATATCCTCGATCAGATCACTGTGATCCTCTCCATCATCAACCTTTGGAATAACCTCTGTATAGGTATGATGGCAGCGGATACAGGTATAGGTCTTCACACCATCTGCAAAGATCGTGGGCTGTGTGGTGATCACGCCGTCATCATATGCATGATTGTCCGGATCGATGGGAGTTGCCTCACCGCTCTGTATCAGGGTTCCGCAATCCTTACAATACCTGTCACCTGTATAACCCTGTTCCGTACAGGTTGCCGTCTTCTCATTCCTGATCCCGGTATTTTCATGTGGGCAATCCACCGTAAGCCTTATAAGGATCGCATAGTCATGATAGTTCGTACTGTCCTTCACCGGAACCGTTACCACGGCGGTCTTTCCGAAATTCTCTGCTATGTCCGCAAAGTTGTAGGATAGAGTAGTTCCGCTGATGGAAGGCTCGCCTGATAATACGGACGAATTATCCGATACGCTTATCGTCCCGATGCTGCCGCCTGCTTCAATATATGAATCAAGCGCCATCGTTCCGTTTGAGCCGTATTTTGCTTTTCCGCTAACCTGCACGTCCTCATGGGCTGCCTTCGCAATGGTAAAGCTCATGGTCACCGGATCAAAACTGTAATTGCCTCCGGCAGCCGCTGTAATGGTTAGCTTCCCTTCTCCGGCATTTATGTTGTCACTTAAGGAAACGGTATATTCCGAAGCTGCCATGATGGTACTTCCGTTCTTTACGGTATAATCCGGTGTGATGGCACTTCCGGTATAGCTGTAGCTGCCCGTTACGATTACCGTCGGCCTTATGGCTGCCTTGGCAATGGTAAAGCTTACGATCACCGGTTCAAAGCTGTAATTGCCTCCGGATGCTGACGTTATGGTCAGCTTCCCTTCTCCGGCTGCCACGTTGTCACTTAAGGATACGGTATATTCCGAAGCATCCAGAGTGGCATTTTCGTTCTTTACGGTATAAGCCGGTGTGATGGCACTTCCGGTATAGCTGTAGCTGCCTGTTACGGTTACCGCCGGGGTTATGGCTTTCTTCGCAATGGTAAAACTCTTTGTCACCGGTTCAAAGCTGTAATTGCTTCCCGATGCTGCCGTTACGGTCAGCTTCCCTTCTCCGGCTTCCACGTTGTCACTTAAGGATACGGTATAATCCGAAGCATCCATGGCAGTACTTCCGTTCTTTACGGTATAATCCGGAGTTATGGCACTTCCGGTATAGCTGTAGCTGCCCGTTACGGTTACCGCCGGCGTTATGGCTTTCTTCGCAATGGTAAAACTCTTTGTCACCGGTTCAAAGCTGTAATTGCTTCCCGATGCTGCCGTTACGGTCAGCTTTCCTTCTCCGGCTTCCACGTTGTCACTTAAGGATACTGTGTATTCCGAAGCCGCCAGAGTGGTACTTCCGTTCTTTACGGTATAAGCCGGTGTGATGGCACTTCCGGTGTAGCTGTAGCTGCCCGTTACGGTTACCGTCGGCGTAATTGCTGCCTTTGCAATGGTAAAATTCTTTGTCACAGATTCAAAGCTGTAATTACCGCCGGCAGCCGCTGTAATGGTCAGCTTCCCTTCTCCGGCATTTATGTTGTCACTTAAGGATACGGTATATTCCGAAGCTGCCATGATGGTACTTCCGTTCTTTACGGTATAATCCGGTGTGATGGCACTTCCGGTATAGCTGTAGCTGTCCGTTACGATTACCGTCGGCGTCATGGCCTTCTTCGCAATGGTAAATGTTTTTCTTACCGAGCCCGTGTAATTGCTGCCAGCCTTAGCCGTAACGGTTAAGGTATAGCTGCCCGCATTCCTTCCACTATTGTTAGTTACAGTATAATCCGATGAGTTTATTGTCCTTCCGCTCAGTTCCACCTTAGATACACTCTGGGACTGCTCACTTCCTGTATATGTCAGGGTCGCTCCAAGTGTAACCGTTGCAGAACTGATGCTTGCCTTGCTTATGGTAAAGCTGCGGGTCTTCTTATCCTCCGGTAAGGCATAATTACCGCTATCTGTTCCAGTCAGGGAAGCCGTAGCCGTATGGCTTCCGGCATTTATCTGTGCCCCGGTAACACTGACCGTGCATGTGTCGCCGCTCTTCACACCGGAAAGGGTCGCTGTCGGTATATGGGATGTACCATCATACGTAAAGCTTGTATTCTTCCAGTTGATACCCAGTTGCTTCTGACTGACGGTCAGACTGCTCTGCGCTTCGCCCAGGGTTGTTTCCGATTCATATTTTGCCGTAATTGTCGCAGTCCCGACTTTCATCATTTCGATAGTTGCATTTGCTCCATCCGGTGTGATCTTAAGCGCTTCAGGATCACTGCTCGTCCAGGTCCATGTTCCGTTTGTTCCCGGATTTTGTACCGAACCGGAAAGAACAATCGTATCACCGTATTCTATTACTATCGGAGGAATTCCTGTGATCGTCACGACTGTTTCATCCTTAGCCTTTGCCGTAACGGTTACGACCACATCATAATCTTCATAATTCGTTGCTCCAGTCACATGGATCGTGATGGTGGCAGTTGTCTGATCATCCTGACTTGTAGTGCTGAAGGTCAGGGTGGTGCCTTCAACCGATGGCGTTCCATCTATCAGAGCAGCCATATTTCCCCCGGCAGTTCCTGTGGAAGCATAGCTTGCTCCCTCCGGCAATGCGGGAAGTGCTACGGTCTTACCGCTTGTAGCCTCTCCACTCCGGACCGTTGCGGAAGCTGTTTTTGTTCCGGTATACTCTACCTTTGCAATTGTAACGCTGACCGGCGTTTCCGGTACATGATCATTATGGTTCGCATCCCCGATAACCTTATACCATACATAGTAGGTTCCGGCGTTTGTTGCTGTAGGGATGGATGTGGAATAAAGGTTATCGGCAGGCGCAGTGTCCGCATTTTGACCAAGCGCATACAGGAAGGTGCCGTTGGAAGCTTCTCCTGCCGTGATCAGATCCTGCGCGTCACCATAGTAAGCAAGCTCTGGTCTCGCTGCCGGAGCCTTCGTCACATCGATGTTAAAGGTGTTGGTGATCTTGTACAGGTCGCCAGACTGCTCGTCCGAGCGTGTGTAGTATGCGGGAACATTGAGCTCCTCGACCGTGTAGTCGATCGGAGAGCCGCCCTCATATACGTAGAGGTCGCTCCAGGTGTGCTGCCAGTTTTCCGCATTCGTCAGCGTCACCGCGTCTCCCAGGTACTTGCCATTCGCCTTGAGCCGGACTCGTATCGAGTCCGGCTGCCCGACGCCGACCATCCCGGCCCCACGCATCTCCCAGGCCTTGCGCACAGTGAGGTCACGCCTCTCGGGTGTATGGGTGCCCGTGATGGTGAAGTTGCGGATGATGGTTTTCTGCAGGTCTCCGCTATCGATACCTGAGCCGATACCATTGATGGTTACGCCGTACTGCGAGTAGCCACCTGTACCTGACGGCGTAAGGACGCCTTCGAAGGTACCGGTCCAGCTGCCTGCCCGGCTGAGCTCGATGGGAACACCTGTGACGCTACCGTTTTCCGTCAGCGATACCATGACTTTGTCCGTGAGCGGCGTCACTCCCTCCGGAATCCGGACCTGCATGCTGGCCTTGCCCTCCACGAAGCCGCCTGCCGTGTAACCGGAAATGTCTTCCCCGCGCGGGACATAGCCGAACTCCTTCGAGGAGTCCCCGTACCGCGCCGGCAGGTCAAGCCATGTGGCCTTCCAGCCGTCGTCACTGCTGACCGTGATGGACAGCCGGTAGTCTGTCTGTGTGGACTCGCCGTCTTTCCCCTGGTCCAGATGGAAAGTCACTCCCTCGGGGCGCTTGCCGTCGCGGTCGTCATCGTCGTTCCACTGCATGGTGACGGCCACGCCGCGAAGCTCGGGGACATGCTTGTTGGTGATGGTGAAGCCCCTCTCGTCGTCGCCCGTAATGACCTGGTCCGCGTAGCCCGGTACACTGTTTCTGGAGGGCTCTCCGTTCGCGCTCTCAAACACCTTGTAGGTTATCTGCTCGTAAGTACCATCGTCCCGGCGTCTGTAGCGCGGCAGGTTGGACCACTTGGCCTCAAGCTGGTAGTTCGCAGAGTCGGTGCCGGCAATCGTGACCTTCGAATCCAGGTTATTGCCATACACGTCTTTGAACGGCTGCCCGTCGCTTCGCTCGATTAAGAAGTACACGTGCCTGGGACGCATGCCGTCCTGATTATCGGCGTCGTCCCATACCTTTTGGGCGGTGACTTCGATCTCAGGCTCCTTGTAATTGCTAAACAGCGGCACGCCGTTTTTGTGGCGCGGATATCCGGTGCTGTCGATGATACCGGCAGCATCCTGGCGCGCGACGTTTTTGGCGTTCTCATACTTTGTGCCCGTCCCGGGGTTGAGGCAGGTGTCGCTTTGGTTTTCACTCAGCGTTACGGTGAGCACGCCATCCTCTGCCTGTGCCGTAAGCGCAAGCGTGTGCACCACACCGTCATAGACCGTCTCGTCCTTATCGTTGTACCAGAAGCCGCCGCCTATATAGACCGCATCGTCGGGTATGATCTCTGCGAGCTCGTAGGAGTAGGTGCCGGCCTGCTCCGCGGTAAAGCTGATGGCGTGCGCGGCATCAGCCCCGAACAGCACGCGGCCGTTCACATTCTTCGCGTAGTACACGCGGTCTGTGCCCTCGCCCTGCAGTCCGGTCCCCGTGTCGGAGCAGTAGACGTCGGACGGCATGGGTGCCGAAGCGGCGTTGTCCCCGACCGGTCTCATGGTGAAGCCGAATTTGCCGTTCACCTCGCCGATGACATCGAGCGGGCGGCCGTCGCCGTCGAGCTGCGAGGAATCTGTGTAAGAATTCCCGGCAGCCATGACGTAGTCGACCTGATTCCCGGCAAAATAGTTGGTGAACGGCAGCACGTAGGAATCTGTATTTGTTTTCCCGGTAAGCGTGCTCTCCCCGCCAGCGCTCTCTACCGTCTTTCCTGCCTGATCGGTCACTGCGGCCGAGAGATTCATCTCCTCGTCTACGATTATGGTGACGGTATAAGCTTCGGTGTCGTAGGTCATGCCCGGCAGACGGGACGTTCCGGACTCAGCCGGCGTCAGCTCACGCACGCTGTACACATAGGTACCGGGCGTATCGAAGCTCACCGCGCCGAAGCCTGCCTCTTGCTCCGCGCTATTCTTGTTCACCTCAATCAGCTTGTATACTCCGTCGTCATAGACCGCGCCGGAGGGCATGGGCTGCGTGACGCCCGCAGTGTTGCTCACGCCAAACAGGCCGAACACGAATCTGGCGTTATCGTCCCACGTCCAGGCAGATGCACCCTCCGGCACATCGACCGTCTTCCTCACCCTGAGGATATCGCCCAGGGTGTTGGTGTTATAGGTGTTGGTGATGTTAAGACGCGAGTCATCATAGGTCGTTGTGTAGTTGGCCACATGATCCTCGCGCACGGTATAGATATGCTCCGCGGCGGTAGAGCCGTCGTACTTGTCGAGGCCGCCGAACCGGAAGCGCCAGGTGTTTTCGTCGATGGGATCAAGCTCAACATCTTCGGAACCTTCGTCTTTGGTGCCATCAAGCGTAATGACCTTATACGGCAGGTCAAGCCCGTTACCCTGTAAATGCACGGTAACCGTTTTGGGACGATTTGACTCGGGATTACCGCCGTGTTTCCAGGTCACGGTGCCCGTGATCACAATCTTTTCCTGTTTGATGTAATTGATGATCTTGCCGCCCTTCTCCAGGCGATCGTTCTTCGGGTTCGTGCCCGTGTTATGATATTGGGGCGCTTCATAGCCGTCCAGCGGGCTCTCGATGACCCAGTAGCTGTAGGGGCTGCCATCGTCGGCAAACACACGCAGGCCGGAATAGGTGAAGATCGTGTTGTCCCCGTTCCACCGGGGCGTGACGTCGGTGACGGGCTCTCCTTCAGCCGGGTCCTCCGGCACCGCGCCCGTCGTGCGATAAAGCGTGAGCGCAGGCGGCTCAGTGTGGTCCCTGCCGCCATCGCGCCAGTCTATGGTTCCGATGAAAGTCCTTGTGTTGGCGTCACGCCGGACGATCTCCCACGCCGCCGCGGCAGTACCTGTATAGTTGCCCTTGCCCGTGACGGTCACGGAATAAGGCCCCTCATCGGTCCCGGTGGTCCCCATCACCTCATAGTCGGTCCCCCCGGTCAGCACCGTATCGCCCAGCTGAACGGACACGCTGACGCTTTTTTCAGAGCCATCGTATTCCTGCTGCACCCCGCTCAGTGTCACTGCTGCGCCGGTGATGGACTTCGGCGTGATGTTCGCGGTCGTGCTTGTCTGCTGTCCGCTCTCCGCCAGCGTATAATTCCCCGCGCTTTCGCCGCCGAGGATGAGGCCGGAGATATTGACGGTTTTGTCTTCGCCCACATTCTTATCCGCAAACGCGCCCGTGGCGGTGACGGTCAGCGTGTCTTGATCCAGCTTGCCCTGAAATACCGCGCCGGTCGTGTTCAGCGTTGCCGCGTCCGTGCCGTCGTAAGATTTGTTATCCGCCGCGATGCCGCTGACTTTGACAGTCTTCGCAGTGATAGTCGCCGTCGCGCTGGTCTGCTGTCCGCTCTCCGCCAGCGTATAGTTGTCCACGCTCTCGCCGCCGAGAGTGAGGCCGCTGATGGTCACGGTCTTACCTTCGCCCGCGCTCGTGTTCTCAAACACGCCCGTGGCGGTGACGGTCAGGCTGTCGCCGTCTGCTTTGCCGGCAAAGGTCACGCCAGAGCAGTCAAGCGTCGCAGTCGTTGTAGCGTCGTACTCCTTGTTTTCAGCCTTGATGCCGCTGACGGTGACGGGCTTCGGCGTTATGCTCCAAGGATAGGTCTTCGCATCAATCTCACCGGATGCGGCAGGCGTAAGGGTCGAAGCATCACCCCAGATGTATTGCTTGGTAATGGTAATGGGAATTTGGCCATA
>DFKQ01000018.1 GCA_002373875.1 Lachnospiraceae bacterium UBA3641 | reverse complement strand
TTGTTGGCCGTGGCTATATCCATAAAGGCCGTCAGGCATGCGATGCCGGCCATTCCGCCCTTCTTCGTATCCGCCCTCTTCCGGATAAACTCAAGAATGGCTTCAAATCCGCCATTTTCCTTCATAAGTGCCGCTATGGAGGCCACAAGGATCGTAACTACCATCGTTTCAAACATCCCTTCAATACCCCTTCCCATTGATGAAAGAGAAGAAGCGTATTCAAGCGAGCCCGTGTATATTCCGGCCCCGATAAAGAGTATAATGCCGATGAGAAGGACTAAGAATACATTAACACCGGTTATCGAAAGGGCCAGCACCACGAAATAAGGAACGGCCTGCCATATATTATAGTCAAAGTCACCCACGGGAACCCCTCTTGTAAAGACGGCATACAGTACAAGGATCGCAAGAGTTATAAGAGCTGATGGAAGGGCCAGCTTTATATTGGTCCTGAACTTATCCTTCATTGTTACTCCCTGTGTCTTGGTGGCAGCAATGGTTGTATCTGAAATAAAGGACAGGTTGTCGCCGAACATGGCTCCTCCCACCACAACACCCGCGCACAGGGCAAGGGGAAGGCCGCCGTTTTCGGACACTGCCGCGGCTATGGGGACAAGAACCGTAATAGTGCCGACGCTTGTTCCCATTGCCATGGAAATAAGGCAGGCGATGATGAAGAGTCCGGGAATGGCCATCCGGCCCGGAATAATGCTTAATAAGAGGTTTGCGGTTGAATGAGCGCCTCCCGCTTCTGAGGCTATACCGGAGAAGGCACCTGCCAGAATGAAGATAAAGAGCATGGTAACTATATTGTCATCACCTATGCCCAGGGCGCATACATGGATCTTCTCCTCGAACGTAAGCCGTCGGTTCTGGAAAAAGGCAGCTGCAAGGGCGATGGTGAAGGCAAGCACCACCGAAACGACGTAGAAGCCCATGCCGCCTTCCGTTGGTGAGATGTATTCGAAGTAGATCCCGTTCCCGAGATACAGGATAAGAAACAATGCGATGGGTATTAAGGCTTTGGAATTGGCTTTCATGGACACCTCCGTGTAATTAAATGTATTAATTGCATTATATCATATTTATTATGATTTTATCTGATGATTTAAAACATTCTGCATGTTATAATGTCAAATAACAAAAATCCAATGACGGAAGGTGTCTGATGATAAAAAAGATCAGGAAGTATTTAGAGGATCCCAATATGGATCTGCAGAGCAGGTCTTTTGTTTTGCTGTCGATAATTGCCCTTTTGGGTCTTTTTATCGCACTTGTCAGCGGGGTCATCATCGGTCAGGCCACGGTGGCCAACATTTCGCTCTTTATTGAGTTTACCCTTTTTTCCGGTATCATGTTCTGGGCGGTCAATTACAACCAGCTTAAGGCAGCGATGACAGTTATTGCTTTTTTTCTTACCTTTGTATTTCTTCCTGTGGCCTTTTTTACAAGCGGCGGGGCGGCAGGCGGTACTCCCGTGTGGTTTGCCTTTTCCAATTTCTATGTAGTCATGATCCTTACAGGAAAACCCAAGATATTTTTCCTGTCTGCCGAGGCTGTAGTCACTGCTGTCTGCTGGCTGGTGGGATATATGCATCCTGAATATATAACGGAGTTTGACAGGAAGGATGCCTATATCGATTCCATAGCCACTCTTTTTATAGTCGGGATCATAATGACCCTGCTCATAAGCTATCAGGCTCTCCTCTTTAAGCGTGAGAATGAGCGCGTGAACCGGCAGAAGAAGGAGATAGAAGAGCTCAACCGTTCCCAGAGCCGGTTTTTTTCCAGCATGAGCCATGAGATACGGACACCGATAAACTTCATCCTGGGGCTCAACGAGGTGATCCTGCGTCAGGAGGATGCCTCGGATGAGATATTGAAGGATGCGCAGAACATACAGGGTGCAGGCAAGATGCTCCTGGCCACAATAAATGATATTCTGGACCTGTCGAAGCTTGATGCCGGAAGCATGGACATAGTTCCGGTTGATTACAGGATCAGTGAAATGCTTGAGGAAATATATAACATGGCCTGGCTGCGCGCCAATGAAAAGGGACTTACGCTAAAGGTGAATGCGGATCCCGCTATTCCGTCCCGTTTGTTCGGAGATGAGGTCCGCATAAGGCAGATAATCATAAATCTGTTGAACAATGCGATAAAGTACACATACAGGGGGTCGGTGGAGCTTAATATCGGTTTTGAACAGCCCTACGATAACCGGATAAGGCTGCTCATATCCGTGACGGATACCGGAATGGGCATCAAGAAGGAGGTCATTCCCCAGCTTTTTGAAGTCTTTAAGCGGGTAGATCAGGAGAAGAACCGGAACATTGAAGGAACGGGACTGGGCCTGTCCATTGTCAAGCAGTTAGTCGACCTTATGGAAGGCGAGATCAGGGTTGACAGTGAGTATGGTAAGGGTTCGACCTTTTCGGTAAGTCTTCTTCAGGGCATTTCGGATCCGGCTCCGTTAGGCGTGCTCACCCCCAACGAACACAAGATATTGAGGCAGCAATACAGCCGTGTCTTTACGGCGCCCTCAGCCAGCCTTCTTATCGTTGATGATAATGAGATGAACCTGGAGGTTGAGAAGAAGCTTATAAAGGATACGCTTATCTGTGTTGATACCGCTGCGAATGGTAATGATGCCCTTGCGCTGACACGCAGGAAGCGCTATGACCTGATCTTCATGGACCACCTTATGCCGGGAATGGACGGTATAGAATGCTATGAGAAGATCCGCTGCCAGACGGACGGCATGTGCAGGGATGTGCCGGTGGTGATCTTTACGGCAAATGCCGGAAGCGAGAATATCGAGCTGTACAACAGGACGGGATTTGACGGATATCTTATGAAGCCCGTATCCGGAAGGAAGCTTGAGGAGACCCTCCTTAAATATTTACCGGAGGACAAGATCAACATGGGAGACGGTTACGGCGACCGGCCGCCGAAAAAGGAGGAAGCAACACATATTATACAGGGAAATACCGGGAAGGGAAGGTCCGGATATGATATGCCGGAGGGGATCGATGTTGCGATCGGGGTTGAAAACTGCGGTGATGAGGAAGGCCTGTTCGCAGCCCTTAATATCTTCTACGAGTCGATCCGGGAAGAGTCACGCAGGATCAGGGAATACTACAGGTCCGGGGACATGGGCAATTACACGATAAAGGTGCATGCGCTTAAAAGCTCGGCAAGGATCGTGGGGGCCATGCAGTTATCGGAGCTTGCCGGGAAGCTTGAGAAGGCCGGCAAGGAACATGATACCGGCTATATCAGGGAGCATCATGAAGAAATGATGATCCTTTATGAGGAGTACGGCGCAAGGCTTAAAAGCTTCTTCGATAAGGATAAGGGCGAGACTGTACAGGCCGATGACGGCCTTATATCCATCATGTATGAAGAAATCCGCGAAGCAGCTCAGGATATGGACATTGACCGGCTTGAGGCTGCCTTCAAAGACATGGAGGGGTATAAGCTGCCGGACAGTGAAGCCGGTAAATTCGCGGAAGTGAAGAAATGTTATGATGGATTTGACTACGACGGGATCGTGGCCTTGCTAAAGCAATGATGTTCCGATTCATGTTTGACCGTCTTTCGTACATAGGTTATAATAATAGAACAGTGATCTTGAGTTTGTTTGTCGGGAGGAATCATTACCATGACCAGTATTTACGGGAAGGAAATCGTTAAGAGGATAATAAGGACGATCACGGGATTGGCACTTGCAGCCATTATCTGTCTGGTGGCAATACCTGTTGAGGCGCAGGCTAAGGTTTATCTGCTCCCGGACGGAACCCAGTTCGATTCCGACTTCTATGCGAACATGTATCCCGAGATGAGGTCGGCTTATGCAAACGGTAAGTATCCCGAGCGTCTGCTGTGGCATTATCTTACCTACGGCATCAAGGAGGGACGCCTTCCTTCCATGTATTCGACCTATAATCCGTCACCTGCGGTAATGAGCACCCCTTATATATATCCCGCAGGCAATTTTTACGTTGTTCCTTATCAGACGCTTTATCCTTATACGCCTTATGTGATACCGACGACGATCGGTCAGAATATATATCCCGGAGGAGCACTGAGCTATTCATATACGCAGATACCGACGAATGTGGGCTCCTATGCTTATATGTGCATCCCGTATACCTATTAATCGAAAAATAAGGATCATCATGCACAAGAGATTCATAACCATTCCCTTTCTGATCATTTCCCTGACCTTGACCTCCCCGGCTGCAGCAGGATGCGGGCATGCCAAAGAGGATACCGGGGCTGCCGTTACCGAAGCTGACCCCCCTGTCCCGGAGGTAGCGGAAGAAGAGATTCCTGTGGAAGAAGGGGATGAAACAGCGGGAGCCGAACCTGAGCACGAATACGATTCGGAATCCGTTAGCGGGCCGGTGATCCCTCTTGAAAAATATGATGACCTTCTTAAGATAAACCCCTATGTATCCGGATGGCTTAAGATCGATGATACGGTTATCGATGATCCCGTTGTATATACGCCTCAGGATCAGAATTTTTTTCTCCATAAGGCAATCGACGGGTCCGACGAGTCCAAGGGAACCCTCTTTATTGCCGTAAACTGGGGTGACGGGTTAAACCAAACGCTTATATACGGCCACAATATGAAGGACGGGACCGCCTTCGGTTCACTTCACAGGTTCGCAGATGAAGCCTATGGCATTCAACATCATACCATACGCTTCGATACCCTCTATGAGGAGAGAGAATACGAGCTGTATGGTGTTTTCTACAGTCAGATCGCGGTAGAGGATCTTGAAACCGATGAAGACAGGGCGCAGAGAGAGCAGGCCGTCATGGACAGAGCGGCGGCAGGCCTTGAGGATGCCGGGGAAGAACCGCATGAAGAAAAGGGGGGTGGTGAAATAAATGAGGAAGCTCTGACCCTTGATGATCTTGATCTTTACGGGGAGCCGGTAGAGGAGGATATCTATCGTCAGGAAAAGGACGAGGATAACGGCCGTTTCCGCTACTATTATTATACCGACCTCAGGGATCGGGATGATTTTGAATACTTTGCAAAGAACGTGAGGGAGAGGGCTCTTTACGATACGGGTGTCAGCGCGGAATGGGGCGATGAGTTCATAACCCTGTCAACCTGCAGTTATCATGTGAAAAACGGCCGTTTCATAGTTGTTGGAATTCGTCATAAGGGTGGACCGCTTGCGGGGGATGCCTTATGACTCACATTCGTCAAAAATAACTATCTTTCAAAAGGAGGACAAAAATTTGAAGAAAATGACACTGACAAGAAGGAAATGGAGGTATTTAAGCCTTATACTGACCCTGGCAATGCTGGCAGGGCTCATGCCGCTTAATACCTATGCAGCCGAAACGGTTGCCGACGCAGAGCTTATTGAGCCGGCTGAAGCCGGGCTCCTTGAGGATACTTACCCGGCAGCCGGGGATGATGAGCCGGTGTTATTGGAGGATCAGACAGCAGATGAGGCGGATACCGGTGTATTAACCGAAGAGCTTGTTTTAGATGTTGAAGATGAGGTCATCTCAAAGGACGGCGAAGGTGATGAAACAAATTACATTGAGGTCAATCAGGGCCTCAGCTCGCATACCGGCCTTAATGACGGTAATGAGACCCTTATCAATGAATTTGTTGCAGGCAAGCAGACGGTGGTAATGGCCAAGATTCCCGGCTCTGATGACTTTAGCGAAGAACAGGCCAAGAGCGCAGTGGCAGGTTATAGGCTTGAAGCCAAGGCGGTGACCAATGATCAGGAAGCCGATAACTGCGAGCTTACCGCATCAGGGGAGAACTTCAGTGTCAAGCAGGCATATGATAGGGATTGTGATGTGGTAAAGGGATGGTATGCTGTTGTCAACTTCCCCACAGGACCCGACAAGGGAGTCTATAACTTCTATATTAAGGATGGCGAAGGGAAAGAGGTTGCCGTCAATAAGGGAGTTAAGTTCTACGAGACCGAAGCTCTTAATGTTCTTGTAGTACCCGTTAACGGGTATTGGAGCGGAGCATATTCAGGAGGTGCGCCCAGTGTAGGAGCTGCAGGAGTTAAGGATAAGAAGTTCACTGACGCTCAGGGGAATGATCGCGACTGGTCTGACCTGTGCGGCGTGCTTAAGGAATATATGCTTGATGTTTATCCCGTTAAGGATATCACCTTTGAAGAGGCAAATGAGATAGATGCAGGCAATGCGGACTACGATATGTGTAGTGACGCAGGCCAGAAGAAGCTGTGGGAAGAGGCCTGCAAGCTTCAGAGTAAGACCAAGGACGGCAAGGACAGATACGACCTTATTCTGGCCTTTGTAATGTACCGTCAGGACCAGGGTGCCGGTCAGGGCTATACCTACGGCAAGCCCACAAACATAATCACCTATTCGGATAAGGATATGCTTCCCACTGTGGCACATGAGATAGCCCATTGCTACCAGGTGGGAGACGAATACAATGGGGGAAGCTTCAATGATAGCGTAAACTATCCTCCCAACGGATATAGCGGTAGAAATTATGTAACCGGTGATAATATTACAAGTACTGAAGGAGCCAATGATTATTGGAAGGACACGAAACAGTTCAAGGTAAATAACGGCGGAGATAAAAAGAATAAGATACCCGATAACGGCTCGGGTACCGTAATACCCTTATCACTCCATCCCTACAGTCTGTCCCAGCAGAAGTTCATAACCTGGGCCGGCGTAGATGAAGCGGGTAATGCAACCGGTAAGACGGTATACCCTGTCATTAGCTGGATGGGATCCGGTTATTCGGGAGGAGACGGCTACTACTTTACTTCTTCCGTTATCTGGGATCATCTCCTTAAGCAGTTCGTTAAGAAGGAGAAAAAGGAAGAGAGTACGGAAAGCTCATCGGGCCCTGAGGAAGCATCCGCGGATTCAGCCCAGGCTGAGATTACAAACCTTGATATTTTCCGGGATACTTCGGGGAATGCTGACGAGGATGTTAATGCGGTATTCTCAGGTGAGAATGACTTCTACTATGATGAGGATTGCAGATGGGGCAGGTCGAGGATGGTCGAGGTCTACGGCTGGCTGGTGAAGGAGGGCTCATCGGTAAAGGTTGAGATGTCTCCCATGTTCTCATATGACGGCGACCTTGAGTATATGGATGTCATAGAGGATGAGAACCTTAAAAACCGCGATGACCTGTTGTATACCTTTGCGGCGCTTGATAAGGATGGGAACATAATAAAGTCACCCGTTGACGGTGAATATGCCGCAACCCAGTTCTATGGCGGATTCTACAATCCCAGAACAAAAAACGGCGGCGAGCTGCAAAAAGAAGTCAATTTCAATTTCGATGCCGAATATCCCGAGGGCACGGCTGATTTTGCAATATTCAAGGGTAAGATAGGTGAAGGCGGAACCTTACCGGGTGACCCTGTATGGAAGGCTTCAGGGGATGACAGCTTCCCTGAGGATCCCTTTACCCAAAAGCCGGACGGCTATCTGGCCTATGCGGATGTTAATTCCGAAAGCGCCGTAGTGGAATGGGAAGTATACTATCCCGAGAACAGCGAGGAAGCGTATAATGGCGAGGATAAGAGCTTATACACCGAGGTATATTACTGCCCTGAGGGTGATGACGGCAAGGCATATTATGTAGGCTGCAGCGAGGATGAGGACTGGGAAGAGGGATACATTTCCTTTGAGACGGACAGTCAGTTCGACGCCAAGTGGACGAGAAATGCTTATGTGTGGATCAAGGTTACTAACGGTATCAATGCCATTGACATATATTCCGATGAGAATGACATAAGCCTGTGTAATTCCAAAATAGAATTATCAAAAGCCGGTATCAGGAAGGTGAAGGCAGACGATCAGACGCTGTACAGGGCAGAATGTACCGGAAGTGCGATAAATCCAGATACAAGCGTAAAGGTTTACAATCCGGCTGACGGCAAGTATATCTCCCTTAAGAGGGATGTTGATTATACGGTTACTTATGAAAATAATGTATCCGTGGGTTATGCTACCGTAGTTGTACAGGGTATAGGTAACTACGCCGGCAAGAATACGCAGGAATTCGAGATCGTTAAGAAGACACTTGCCGGAACCCCGGGGGATATTCCGGATCTTACTTATTCCGTTGACCTTGATAAAACGATAAGGCCTTATCTTAGCCTGAAGACAAGCAGTGGGTTGGCCCTTGTTTACGGTACGGATTTCACGGTATCATACACCGTGGGCGGGGAAACAAAGTCTGCTGTCAAGGATCTCATAGAGGAGAATCCCGAAAACCGTGTGCCCGTAACCGTTACATATGCCGGAAAGGGTAATTATACGGGTGAATGTAAGAATAAGATGAAGTTCGACGTTATACCCGCCGGAGCAAAGGCAACATCTCTTACGGACGCAAGTGTCAGCATAGAGCTTAAAAATTCTCTTGTGCGTTATACAGGCAAGGCAGTAAAGCCTTCGATCAAGAGCGTTACCGTAACCTTGAGCGACAATGAGATCAAGCTGAAAAAGAGTGACTATAAGGTAGTTTATTCGGATAATGAGGATGTAGGTACCGGAAGGGTTACAATAGTAGGTAAGAAGAATTATACCGGTTCTGCTCATACGACATTTACCATTGCTCCCAAACAGGTGACTTCGATAAGTGTTACGGGATTGAAGGATCAGCCCTATACGGGTTCGAAGGTTAACGTGGATGCATTGCCCATAACGGTCAAGGCAGGCGGGATAACGCTCAGGAAGGGTATAGACTATACGATCGAACCTGTTTTGAGCTCCGATTCGGTAAGCTGCAACTATGTTGATGTTACTACATCTGCTATGAAGAAAAAGGGAGAGGCGCCCAAAATACAGATAAGGCTTAAGGAAGCCGATCCGAACAGTAAGCTTAAGCCGAGGGTTGAATGGGGAAGCAAGGTTAAAGAAAATAAGAAAACTGTGATCAAGGACTTCGCAATTAAAGCGCTTAAGCTTGACTCCTCAGTTGTAAGCTTTACCACAAACAGCAATAAGGAGGAGGAGAATATCGTTAAGACCGCAGACGGCATGACGGCAATAGGAACCATGAGAAACGCCAATAAGACCGAGACTGCATCAAAGAAATACACCTTTGTCATAGAAGGAGAAGGTGAGTATCTTGTGAAAAATGCCAGTCTGGCGGAGGCTGTTTCAATCAAGGTTAACGGCACTAAGGTTGATCCCAAGCTGTATGTTATAGCAGTATCAAAAACCGCTAATGGCAAGATAGGAACCATAATCGTTTCGCCTGCCAAGGGTTCGCCATACAGCGGTAAGAGGACCATTAAATTCATGTACCTGAAAAAACAACCCTCGGATGGAGAGCAGGAGGAAGATGACATATAAATACGAGACTCATCTGCATACGTCGGATTCCTCGGCGTGCGGACGGTCTGAAGGATGGGAGTATATAGAGGGATATCTTAAGCTCGGATTCACGGGAATATTTGTGACCGAACATTTCTACCTGGGAAATACCTGCATTCCACGGGATCTTCCATGGAATGAATGGGTGGACAGATATTGCGCCAGTTACTATAAAACCAGGAAGGCGGCTGAGGGGTCGGGCCTGGATGTCTTTTTCGGATGGGAAAGCACATATGGCACCGGAGAGGATTTTCTGATCTACGGTCTGGGGCCTGACTGGCTTAAGGATCACCCGGAGATTACCGGATTGACCCAGGAAGAGCAATATGAAATGATACATAGTGAGGGTGGGCTTGTTGTACAGGCCCACCCTTTCAGAGAGCGCTACTACATGGATGAGATAAGGCTCCATCCCGACCATTGTGATGCCTGGGAGGTTGCCAATGCCGGCAACGAGCCATGGATGGACAGGATCGCTTACGAGTACGCGCTTTCACATAATATGAAGATGACTGCGGGATCGGATATGCATTTCGTTGATAACGTTAAGGAAGGTGAAGTGTTTGGCGTTGAGACGGATGAACGCCTTAGCTGTGAATCGGATTATGTACGCATTATTCTCTCGGGTAAGGGCTTCCGGCCGGTTTATCCAACGGACAGGATGAATTGTGAGCCTGATAGCCCCGGGCTTCCGGTGATATGGTGCTACCGGCCCTCTCCTTACGGTGATCACTGACATGGAAGATAACACTGTATTTGTAAGAGAATATAATGAAACGGAAGGCCTCTCATACATCAATGAGAGTGAGATACTGCGATATGCAGGCTGTCCGGCGGGGACGGATGAACCGGATGAGGCGGTATATAAGCTGCTTAAGGAGGTTATTGAGGAGCTTAAGGGTTCCTTCTCATACAGGGTATGTTACCGAAGAATGAATGTGACCTGGGAAGGGGGAATGCCCCGCTTCCTGCTCAAGGCAGAATCATCCGATCTGGCAAGGTGTCTTCGCGGAAGCAGTGAAGCCATCCTCTTTGCAGCGACGATAGGATTAAAGATAGACCGGTATATAAATAAGTACCGGCGTCTGTCTCCTTCCAGGGCTCTTCTTATGCAGGGGTATGGGGCGGAGCGTGTCGAAGCCCTGTGCAGGGTATTTTGCGATGATATAAAGAGACAGGTGAGCAGTGAAGGCTTAAGCTGTACTGCCAGGTTCTCACCGGGTTACGGAGATCTGCCCCTTGAAAGCCAGAAGGAAGTGTTTGCCCTGCTGGATTGCAGCAGAAGGATCGGTATATCCTTAAATGAGAGCCTGCTAATGACTCCGTCAAAGTCGGTAACAGCTGTTTTTGGACTTGGAAAAGGGATCGGACATGAAAATACTTGATTATCTTAAAGAACATACCGTGTATCTGGATGGCGGGACCGGAACCCTCCTTCAGAAGAGGGGGCTTAAGCCGGGAGAACTTCCGGAACGCTGGAACATAACCCATCCAGATGTGATAGTGGATATCCACAGATCCTATTATGATGCAGGGAGTAACATCGTCTGTACCAACACATTCGGAGCCAATTCCCTTAAATTCGACGATCATGAACTTGATACCCTTATAGGCGCCGCTATTGAGAATGCTGATAAGGCAAGGGGATCAAGCACGGGCAAACAGGAGAAATACATAGCGCTTGACATATCCTCGGTGGGAAAGCTACTTAAGCCCTACGGGGATCTTGACTTTGAAGATGCCGTAAGTATATATGCAAAAACCGTGAGGGCGGGAGCATCAAAAGGCGTTGATCTTATCTATATAGAGACCATGAGTGACAGCTACGATACCAAGGCAGCCCTGCTTGCGGCCAAGGAGAACAGTGATCTTCCCGTTTTTGTTTCAAACGCTTACGGTGAAGACGGCAAGCTTATGACCGGGGCATCACCGGCAGCCATGGTTGCGATGCTTGAAGGCATGGGGGCCGATGCGATAGGTGCCAACTGCTCCTTAGGTCCCGCGCAGCTACGGGGAGTGGTTGAAGAGTATCTTGAATATGCCTCGGTTCCCGTATTGCTTAAGCCCAATGCCGGCCTGCCAAGGAGCGAACAGGGTCAGACCGTATATGACGTTTTTCCGGATGAGTTCTCGGATCTTTTAAGGGAATATGTCCTGTCGGGAGTGAGGATAGCCGGGGGGTGCTGCGGAACCACACCCGACTATATACGTGAAACGGTCAAGAAGACATCGGATATAAGGCCTAAGGAGATAACAGCCAAAAACCGTACTGTTATCAGTTCATACACACATGCTGTTGAATTCGGGGATTCACCCATCCTTATAGGAGAAAGGATCAATCCGACGGGCAAGAAAAGGTTCAAGGAAGCCCTGAGGAACGATGATATAGATTATATCCTCGGGGAGGGTATAACCCAGCAGGAGAAGGGAGCCCATGTTCTTGATGTTAATGTGGGCCTTCCGGAGATCGATGAACCAAAAATGCTTAAGAAGGTCATGTTTGAGCTCCAGTCTGTCATAGACCTTCCCCTGCAGATAGATACCACGGATATAACGGCTATGGAAACAGCCCTTCGCCGCTATAACGGCAAGGCCATGATCAATTCCGTTAACGGCAAGGAGGAAGTGATGCGAAAGATATTCCCCCTTGTCAGGAAATACGGTGGTCTTGTGGTGTGCCTGACTCTTGATGAGGACGGGATACCTGCACAGGCGGAAAGACGGGTTGAGATAGCGAAGAAGATAATAAAGACCGCGGAAGAATACGGGATAGATAAGAAGGACCTTATTTTCGATACCCTGGCCATGACCGTAAGCGCCGATCCGAATGCCGCACTTGCGACCTTAAAGTCTTTAAATATAATAAAGAAGCAGCTTAAATGCCATACCTCTTTGGGAGTTTCGAACATATCCTTCGGGCTGCCTGACCGTGAGATAATCACGGCAGCCTTCTTCACCCTGGCGATGGAGAACGGTCTGTCGGCGGCGATCATGAATCCGAATTCCGCGGAAATGATGAAGAGCTATTATTCCTTCAGGGCCCTTCACGGAATTGACAACAACTGTACGGATTATATAGAAAATATAGGCAGGTATGCTTCGGTCGCCGTCTGCGCAGCGGGATCAAGCGAAGCATCGGAGACGGCGGCACAGGATAAGGAAACCGGAAGCGACCTTCAAAGGGCGATAGTCAAGGGCCTTAAGGAACAGGCTGCGGCCCTTACCATAGAGATGCTTAAGAGCGAGGATCCTCTTGAGATAGTCACGACACAGATAATACCTGCACTTGATATCGTCGGGATAGGTTTTGAGAAAAAGACCATGTACCTCCCCCAGCTTCTGATGAGTGCGGAGGCGTCGCAATGCGCCTTTGATCAGATCAAGCTTAAAATGACTGATTCTCCCACAGGGGCGGTAAGCCGCGGCAAATTCGTTATTGCGACGGTTCACGGGGATATCCATGACATAGGCAAGAACATAGTTAAGCTTATCCTTGAAAACTATGGATTTGATGTCTATGATCTGGGCAAGGATGTACCTGCGGAGGGTGTGGTCGAAGTAACTGTCAGGGAGCATGCTCCCTTTGTGGGACTCAGCGCCCTTATGACAACAACCGTGCCGGCCATGGAGGAGACTATTAAGCTGCTGAGGACACAGGCTCCCTGGGCCAAGGTCATTGTAGGCGGGGCGGTACTCACGCAGGAATATGCAGACAGTATCGGAGCGGATTACTACGCCGGGGATGCCATGGCAACCGTTCGTTACGCCATGCAGCAGCAGGAAAATTTTGAGAAAAAGAAAAGTAACATATAGTGGTAAATATAACTGATTTTTGTTATTATGGTAGTAATAAACCCTTTAATCGTAACTATTCAGAACAGGTAGTACATATATTTATAAAATATGTCTCGTTCTGAATAGTTACTGAAATCTTTAGCTTATGCGGAGGTCTTATGCTGGAAAAAACATATTATGAAAAGGCGGATGAGATAATAGCCGCACATGGTAAAGGTAAGGAGTCGCTTATCCCGATAATGCAGGATATTCAGGCGGTATACCGGTACATTCCGCCGGAGCTGCTGACCTATGTTGCGAAGAATATCGGGATCACGGAGGCCAAGGCCTATTCGGTCGCAACCTTTTATGAGAACTTCTCATTTGACAAAAAGGGCAAGTACGTGATCAAGGTCTGCGACGGTACGGCCTGCCATGTAAGGAAGGGCACCCTTATCCTTGAGCAGCTTAATAAGGAGCTGGGACTTTCAAATGACAAGAATACCACCGATGACATGCTCTTTACGGTAGAGACCGTGTCCTGTCTGGGTGCGTGCGGACTGGCTCCCGTTATGACCGTAAACGACGAGGTTCATCCGGCCATGACACCCGAGAAGGTAACGGAAACCATTAAAAATATCAAGGAGGCGGAAAATGAATAAGCTTAATTCCCGTGATGATCTGGCAGTCGTTCGTGAACAGGCGAAGGAACGGATCAAAAACATCAAATGCCGCGTCCTTATATGTGCGGGTACGGGCTGTCTCGCAGGCGGATCATTAAAGATATATGAGAAGCTGTGTGAGCTGTGCGGGGTTGATAAGGATGCCGAGATCGTATTCGGTGAGGAAGCGGCCCACGCAGGTGAGACTGACGTTGAGAAGAGCGGCTGCCACGGCTTCTGCGAGATGGGTCCCCTTGTCCGGATCGAGCCATACAATTACCTCTATACCAAGGTTACGGCCGGGGACTGCGAGGAGATCTACAATACTACCATTCTCGGGGGCAAGCCTGTCGAGCGGCTGTTATATAAAATGAACGGTGTTTCCTATCAGGCCCAGGAGGACATTCCCTTCTACGCCAAGCAGATGCGTCTTGTCCTTAAGAACTGCGGTCATATAGGCGCCGAGCACATTGAAGAATCACTGGCCTTCGACGGCTACGCTGCCCTTGAGAAGGCTCTCTTCACCATGACTCCCGAGGAGGTTGTCAATGTGATTTATGACTCCAACTTAAGGGGACGGGGAGGCGGAGGCTTCCAGACAGGTTATAAGTGGAAGCAGGTGGCAAGGCAGGCCGAGAAGATAAGATACGTTGTATGTAACGGTGATGAGGGTGATCCGGGTGCCTTTATGGACAGGTCGGTCATGGAAGGCGATCCCCACAAGATGATCGAGGGTATGCTTATAGCTGCCTACGCCGTAGGAGCCCAGGAAGGCTACATCTATGTGCGTGCCGAGTATCCTCTTGCCGTATCAAGGCTTAAGATCGCAATTGCCCAGGCTGAGGAAGCGGGGCTTATAGGAGACAATATCCTGGGAACTGACTTTTCCTTCAGGCTCCATATAAACAAGGGTGCCGGTGCCTTCGTATGCGGAGAAGGATCAGCCCTTACCGCATCAATAGAGGGCGAGCGGGGAATGCCCAGGACCAAGCCTCCGCGTACGGTTGAGCAGGGTCTCTTCGGTAAGCCCACGGTACTTAACAATGTTGAGACCTACGCCAATGTTCCCATGATAATACTTAACGGCTCCGACTGGTATCATACCATAGGAACGGAGAAGAGTCCCGGGACCAAGGCCTTCGCCGTTACCGGAAGCATAAACAATACGGGCCTTGTGGAAGTGCCCATGGGGACCACGCTTCGTGAGATAATCTATGACATAGGCGGCGGCATCAAGGGCGGCAAGCAGTTTAAGGCCGTGCAGATAGGAGGTCCTTCGGGCGGATGTCTTATATCGACAGACCTTGACGATCCGCTTGATTTTGACTCGCTTACAAAAAAGGGTGCCATGATAGGGTCCGGCGGACTGGTTGTAATGGATGAAGATACCTGTATGGTGGAGGTTGCCAGGTTCTTCATGAACTTTACCCAGAACGAGAGCTGCGGTAAGTGCGTGCCCTGTCGTGAGGGTACCATGCGCATGCTTGAGATCCTTGAAGATATAGTAAACGGCCGGGGTACCATGGAACAGCTTGATCTCCTTGAGGAGCTGGGACATGCCATTAAGGATACGGCCCTGTGCGGCCTGGGTAAATCAGCCCCCCTGCCTGTCCTGTCGACCCTTAAGGTCTTCAGGGATGAGTACGTCGAGCATGTCAGGGATAAGAAGTGCCGGACAGGTACCTGCAAGGCGCTTGCAAGCTACGTGATATCACCCGACCTGTGCAAGGGCTGCAGCAAGTGCGCGCGTAACTGCCCTGTAGGTGCCATAACGGGCGAATTAAAGTCACCCTACACCATAGACCAGAGCAAGTGTATCAAGTGCGGCGCCTGCATGAGCAACTGCCCGTTCAAGGCGATCTCGATAGCGTAGGCTGGAAATTATTTTTTTCGTTTACTATAAGAATCTTAACCAGCATCATCCCAGGAGGATCAAATGGATTATATGACAATAGACGGCATCAAGGTGCCGATAGAAGGTGAAAAGAATATTCTTGTCCTTATAAGGAAGGCCGGGATCGATATCCCTACATTCTGCTATCACTCCGACCTGTCAATATACGGGGCATGCAGGATGTGTATGGTCGAGGACGACCGCGGGAAGATGTTCGCATCCTGTTCCGAGGTTCCCAGGGCCGGCATGAACATCCACACCAACACGAAGAAGCTCCAGCAGTACAGGAAGCTTATCATCGAGCTCCTCTTATCGACCCACTGCAGGGACTGTACCACCTGCACCAAGAACGGTATGTGCGAATTACAGAGCCTTGCTTACCGTGTGGGGGTACATGCGGTACGTTTCCTCAACAAGAAGAAAGAGCTCCCGATAGACATGTCCTCGAAATGTATCGTCCGTGATCCCAACAAGTGTATTCTCTGCGGCGACTGCGTAAGGACCTGCGCGGAGAATCAGGCGATCGGGGCTATTGACTTTGCCCACAGGGGTTCAAAGATGCAGATATCTCCGGCATTCGGGAAGGAAATTGCCGATACCGACTGCGTAGGCTGCGGCCAGTGTGCCGTTGTATGTCCCACGGCCGCGATATCGGTCCGTACCAATGTTACCGAGGTGTGGGATGCGATAAACGATCCGAAGAAGAGGGTGGTTGCCCAGATAGCACCTGCAGTAAGGGTTGCGGTGGGCGACAAGTTCAACCTGCCAAAGGGTGAGAACGCCATGGGCAAGCTGGTAAAGGCCCTGCGCATCATGGGCTTTGATGCGGTGTATGATACCAACTTCGGTGCCGACCTTACCGTAATGGAGGAGTCGAAGGAATTCGCACAGAGGCTTAAGAGCGGCGAGAACCTTCCCCTCTTTACATCATGCTGTCCCGGCTGGGTTAAGTTCATGGAGAACAAGTATCCTGAGTTTACGGATAATGTAAGCACCTGCCGGTCACCCATGAGCATGTTCTCACCGGTCATCAAGGAATACTTTAAGAAAAAGGATGAGGAAGAGGGTAAGGAGACCTACGTTGTGGCCATCATGCCCTGCACGGCCAAGAAGGCTGAGATACTGCGTCCCGATAATCATACAAACGGCAGACAGGATACGGATATAGTCATAACGACCCAGGAAGTGATACGTATGATAAAGCAGGTGGGTGTCAAGTTCGAGACCCTCACAAGCGAGGCCTGCGATATGCCCTTCTCCATGGCATCGGGCGGAGCGTCCATATTCGGTATTACGGGCGGTGTCACCGAGGCTGTCCTTCGCTATATGTCCCCCGATAAGGATCATACAACCCTTGAAAACATCAAGTATTCCGGAATCCGCGGCAAGGAGGGCTTCAAGGAAGCGACCGTGACTCTTGACGGCCGTGAGATCAAGATCGCGGTTGTACACGGGCTTAAGAATGCATCCGACCTTCTTGAGGATATCAAGGCAGGCAGGGCCAGGTATGACTTTGTGGAAGTCATGGCCTGCAGGAGGGGCTGTATCCTGGGAGGCGGGCAGCCCGTTCCCATGGGACCCAATACAAGGTCTGCCCGCATGAACGGTATCTACCAGGTCGACCAGTTATCAAGTATCCGTTATACTGACGAGAACCCGCTCATCGACCGTATCTGGGAGGATGTCATAAAGGGCCGTGAGCACGAGCTGCTGCATCGCGCATTATAATATAGTGAACGAATTTAATTCGTACCCCTTCCTTCAGGAGGGGGTATTTACGTATATTTTATACAGACCGGGAGGAAGATAAAATGTCTGCAAACCTTATAAACACTGACTTTTACAAGGCCATAATAAACTTCGACAGGGACCCTGAGGCCAGAGACTACTACTATAAGGTAATGGACACTCCTACCGGCAGGAAAAACGGCGATAAGGATGAGACAGTGAGGGACCGGATCTTAAGGGCCTATGCAGTCCTCTTCTGCGAAGGTATAGGAGCCATCCCGGGCAGAAAGGCCGGCGTTGATGAAGTGACGGATACGGCAGACCGTTTATATATAGGCAGTGTGGGTTATGATCCGGGGCACTGGTACAGGATGAAGCACCATTTCCCGATCATAGACGATGATAACTTCGACAGGTTTGCCGCTCTGGTCATAGCCGACCTTAATGCAGGCCCCCTTAAGGATGCTGCCGTAAATGACGGTGACACCCTTGTGATAGGTGAAGCTGATCCCCTTCACATGACCTGTGATGAGAGGCAGAATCAGACGGTCCGCAGGGTCGCTTCTCTTGAAGAAGGAGGCGTCGAATGAACATATTCGTTGTTTCCCCCGATAAGAAGGAATTGAAAAACCTGAAGGACAAGATAGAAAAGCTTCGTCCGGATGATGAGGTCTTCTGCTATGATGAGCCTCTTGCCTCCCTTGCTGCCGCAAGAGAGGGAACGGTACCGGACACCGCTTTTATAAGTGCGGATATGTCGGAGCTGTCGGGGCTTGATCTTGGCACATATTTTAAGGAGATCAGGTCTATAGTTAATATAATACTGATCGCCGATACCAGGGACCTTGCCTATGAGTCGATAAGAAGGCGCGTGAGCGGATATGTATTAAGACCCTTTACCACAAGCGATATAAGCTTTGAACTGGATGAGCTTCGCTACCGCGGTGCCATTACCATGAAGAACAGGGTATATATCCAGACCTTCGGTGACTTTGAGATATTTGTTGACGGTGAGCCGGTAGCCTTTAAGTACAATCGTACCAAGGAGGTCGTGGCTGTTCTTGTAAATAACCGTGGAGCCCAGACCACCAACGGCGAGATAATCGCGTCACTGTGGGAGGATGACGGTGATCCGGAGAAGAAACAGTCATACTTAAGGAACCTTCGACAGGACCTTCAGAATACCCTCAGGGATTTGAAGCTTGACGGGATCATAAACAAGCAGCGGGGAAGCATGTCCATCCTGCCGGACAGGATAGAATGCGACCTCTATGACTGGCTTGATAAGAAGAAGGAATCCAAGTACCGGTATACCGGCGATTACATGAACCAGTACACATGGCCCGAATTCTTCCATGCGGAACTTGACGAGATAAGCTACGAGTTGTATGACGATTAAGGGCAAAAAATGATACCCCGTAAGTAAAAATATAAGAAGAGAAGACCTGCGGATTTTCATATACTGTTTATACCGGTAAAATTGGAAATACTATCGTAAACGCATTAAATAATTGCGTTTACGATAATACCGATGATGCACACGATTGCGATAGGAAGGGCATCTTCGATGCCTCGCAATCGGCGCAAAGTGAACGAATTAAATTCGTTCACTATAAAAACGTGACCGGAATGAATTACAGCAAGTGGCTCAATACCATAAGGCTGGAGAAGGCTTCCGAGCTTCTTGCCGAGGATGGAAGGACTATAACGATTCTTAAATACCCGGACCGTATCTGGCCTGCTTATCCTTATTGCACACATTTGAAAGCCTCAACGCAGCCCGCTACGTAATTATTTTATTCGTTCACTATAGGTATGAGATGAAACTACAGGAGAATAATATGGATATATCTCACAGGAAAGTCAGCAAAAGGATATTATTTACGGATAAGTCCGGGAAGCCCTTATCAAACAGGGAAATAAGCGTTAAGCAGACAAGGCATGAGTTCCTCTTCGGCTGCGGAGGCTTTGATTTTATCCCCTATGTGTTAAAGGGTGAGGAGGAATACAGGCAGGTGACGGGGGCTTGGCTGGAAATATTCAATTACGCCACGCTGCCCTTTTATTGGGGGAATTATGAGCCTGTGGAAGGTAAGACCGATAAGGAAGCACTTATGAAGACCGCCCGTTATCTTAAGGATAAGGGGGCAAGGGTCAAGGGACATCCTCTATGCTGGCATACCGTGTGTGCCGACTGGCTCATGGAATATGACAATGAAACGATCCTTAAGAAGCAGCTTGAGAGGATCGACAGGGAGGTTACAGGCTTTACGGGCGTCATCGATATGTGGGATGTCATCAACGAGGTCGTGATCATGCCCATATTCGATAAGTATGACAATGCCATAACCAGGATATGTAAGGAGAAGGGCCGGGTAAGCCTTATTAAGGAGGTCTTTGCAAGGGCTCATGAGAGCAACCCCGATGCAGTGCTTCTGTTAAATGATTTTAACACATCAGTAAACTATGAAATTCTTATAGACGGCTGTCTTAATGCCGGAGTGCCCATAAGCGCCATAGGCATTCAGTCCCACCAGCATCAGGGCTACTGGGGCAGGGAGAAGCTTGAAGAGGTGCTTGAGAGGTTTTCGGGCTTCGGGCTTCCCATCCATTTTACGGAAAATACGCTTATATCCGGCGACCTGATGCCTGAGCATATCGTTGACCTTAATGACTGGCAGGTTGATGAGTGGCCCTCGACTCCCGAGGGAGAAGCAAGACAGGCAAGGGAGGCAGAGGAGATGTATAGGATACTCTTTGCCCATCCCCTTGTTGAAGCGATCACTACCTGGGACTTCAGGGACGGGGCATGGCTCAAGGCCCCGAGCGGCTTTATAAGAAGGGATAATTCAAGAAAGCCCGCATTCGATATGCTTAAAAAGCTTATAAAGGAAGAATGGTGGACCGATACCACGGTTAAGACGGATGAGGAGGGCCGGGCCCCGGTTGAAGCCTTCAAGGGTGATTATCTGGTAAGCTGCGGGGACAGAAGCGAATCTGTGAGCCTTACGGATGATTCCGAATTGATTCGGGTTTGATTTTCAAATATATTTTGTAACTATTCAGAACAGGCTCAAAATACTTCGTATTTTTCGCTGTTTTGGATTCATCCAATACATAAATTTATAAAATATGCTGTTTACATGCAAGCATGACACATCATATTTTAAAATTTATGTGCTGTTCTGAATAGTTACTATATTTTTAAAATTTATGTGCTGTTCTGAATAGTTACTATATTTTTAAAATTTATGTGCTGTTCTGAATGGGTACATTAAATTTATAATTGAAAAGTTGAGATTATAATGGTAGTGTAAAATGGATTGCAAGATCAGTGCGCCCGAAGGAAGGAGAGGGGCATTACAATTATAGGAGGAATAACAAATGGCAGCAGACAGACGTCCTGATGATATGGTCAGGATAACAACACCGGAGCTTGCCGATGAATTCATTGAGGAGCAGATATTCGCCCTTCGTGAACAGATCGGTGACAAGAAGGTATTACTGGCACTTTCCGGAGGAGTGGATTCATCCGTTGTTGCGGCGCTTCTCATAAAGGCTGTAGGCCGGCAGCTTGTGTGCGTTCATGTCAACCATGGACTTCTCAGAAAGGGTGAGCCCGAGCAGGTTATTGAAGTATTTAAGGATCAGATGAAGGCTAACCTTATCTATGTGGATGCGACAGACCGCTTCCTTGATAAGCTTGCGGGAGTGACCGATCCCGAACAGAAGAGGAAGATAATAGGCGGTGAATTCATTGAGGTATTTGCCGAGGAAGCGGGTAAGCTTGATGGCATAGAATTTCTCGCTCAGGGAACAATCTGGCCGGATATCCTTGAGAGCGAGGCGGGTATTAAGGCTCACCATAACGCAGGCGGTCTTCCGGAAGATATGAAGTTCGAACTGGTGGAGCCTGTGAAGATACTGTTCAAGGATGAGGTCCGTGTAGTAGGCGAGCGTCTCGGACTTCCGGCCAATATGGTATACCGCCAGCCCTTCCCGGGTCCCGGCCTTGGAGTCCGCTGCCCCGGTGCCATCACAAGGGACCGTCTTGAGGCGGTACGCGAGTCGGATGCGATCCTTCGTGAGGAATTTGCGAAGAACGGGCTCGAAGGCAAGGTATGGCAGTACTTCACCGTTGTTCCCGACTTCAAGTCCACGGGAGTTAAGAACGGCAAGAGGACCTTCGACTGGCCCTGCATCATCCGTGCCATCAACAC
>DFKQ01000109.1:260-9769 GCA_002373875.1 Lachnospiraceae bacterium UBA3641 | reverse complement strand
AAGCCTGCCTGCATCCAGAACACAAATGCCGCGCCTATCAGGAACCAGACGCCGAAAATCTTTTCGTCAACCAAACTCATGATTTCTTCCATAATATCTCTCCTCTCTTTGTCACATTTATATTTTCAAAGTAAGAAGTACTTCGTACTTCTTTTGAATACGCTCGCCGCTAAGGCATCTCTGGGCATGAGGTGGCTGCGTAAGCAGACGGAGTCCTGATGCCACTAATAAGGAATCCACCGCAAGCGGTACCCCTTATGATAAAAAAACAGCGCCAACCATGTGATTGACGCCGTTGTCTTTGGGCATGAGGTGGCATCCGCAACGCGGATGACGGAGTCCTGATGCCGGTTATGAAACGGGGAACCGTCCCCTGTTTCATTTATACGTAAAATAATATTTCCTCATACTTCGGATAAGGCAGTATTCCGTCCGGCAGATAGCCTTCAAGTGAATCCGCCACCTTTCGGATCTGCTCCATATCCTCGATTATCGTATCATGATAGAACCTGGCCTGTTCAAGGGAATCATCCATGGCCTCAGCCTTATCGGTATCCTCAGATAGCTGTCCCACAAGGTCAAAGAGCTTGTCATATCCGTCACTTAAGAGCCTTATGAGCTTCATATCCGCCTTGCAGCCGATATGAGAATCAAGGGCACTCTTAGCCGTCACAGAGGCCGTAAGCTGATCGGCGTATTCCCCGACCGATGGCAGGAACTGGGTCAATACCATATCCTTTAAGGTAAGGCTCTCTATATGGATGGTCTTGCTGTAATTCTCAAGCAGGATCTCATACCTTGATTCAAGCTCACTCTCGGTAAATATATGATGCTTCTTAAAGAGCTCCTTATTTTTATCGGCAATGAATGCGGGCAGGGCATCCGGCGTTGACTTTAAGTTATAAAGTCCTCTCTCCTCTGCTTCCTTAACCCATTCATCCGTGTAGCCGTTTCCGTTGAAGATCACCCGCTCATGGGCCGTGATCGATTCCTTTACAAGCTCATGAACCGCCGCCTCCATATCCTCCGCAGCCACATCCTTAAGCTTCTCATAGAACCTTGACAGGACCTCGGCCACAGCCGTATTAAGTACCACGTTGGGACCCGATACCGACAGGGATGAACCTAAGGACCTGAACTCGAACTTATTACCCGTAAAGGCGAAGGGCGATGTCCTGTTGCGGTCGGTATTATCCTTGGTAAAGTGGGGCAGGACCGTGGTGCCTATGTTCATCTTGGTAGTGCCTGACTTTTCGAAGAAGGTGTCATTCCTGATGGACTCAACCACCTTCTCTAGCTCCTCCCCAAGGAAGATGGAGATGATTGCCGGAGGTGCCTCGTTGGCGCCCAGCCTGTGGTCATTACCGGGGCTTGCGACCGATACGCGAAGAAGGTCGGCATATTCATCAACCGCTTCGATTATGGCAGCCAGAATCACCAGAAACTGAGTATTGTCAGCCGGCGTCTTGCCGGGATCAAGAAGGTTGACGCCTGTATTTGTTATCATGGACCAGTTATTGTGCTTGCCGGAACCGTTGATGCCTGCGAAGGGCTTCTCATGAAGAAGACACACAAGATCATGCTTCTCGGCAACCTTCTTCATTATCTCCATGGTCAGCTGGTTGTGATCCACCGCGATATTGGTCGTATCGAATACCGGTGCCAGCTCATGCTGACAGGGAGCAACCTCGTTATGCTTGGTCTTGGCGGGTATCCCCAGCTTCCACAGTTCAAGGTCAAGATCATGCATGTAAGCCGCAACCCTGGGCTTGATGTTTCCGAAATAATGATCCTCCATCTCCTGGCCCTTGGGCGGAAGTGCTCCAAGCAGGGTCCTTCCGGTAAATATAAGGTCCTTACGCTGCTTATAGGATTGCTTCTCTATAAGGAAGTATTCCTGCTCGGGCCCCACCGTTGTCGACACCCCGGTAACATCGGTCTGACCCAACAGGTTAAGTATCCGGGTAGCTGCGGCCGACAGGGCATCCATGGACCTAAGCAGGGGGGT
Source organism: Lachnospiraceae bacterium UBA3641 (assembly GCA_002373875.1). Classification (GTDB taxonomy): domain Bacteria; phylum Bacillota; class Clostridia; order Lachnospirales; family Lachnospiraceae; genus UBA2868. The sequence continues at coordinate 7,761 of DFKQ01000109.1, read as the reverse complement.
CTTCTTATCGAGTGCCTCACCCGTGTATGAACAGAAGGCTGTGGGAATATAGAGAGTTCCGTCCTTAATGAAAGCAGGTGAAGTGGGATCCCATGCCGTATATCCCCTTGCCTCAAAAGTCGCTCTCAGTCCGCCTGAAGGAAAGCTGGAAGCATCGGGTTCGCCCTTCACAAGCTCCTTGCCGGAAAAATCCATGATCACCTCACCGTTTCCCACCGGAGTAATGAAGGAATCATGCTTCTCTGCCGTAAATCCCGTCATGGGCTGGAACCAGTGAGTATAATGTGTAGCCCCGTTCTCAACCGCCCATTCCTTCATGGCAACCGCCACCGAATTGGCAACATCAAGCTCTAAGTGGGTATTATTCTCGATCGTCTTCCTCAGTGCCTTGTAAATGTCCTTGGGAAGCTTGTCGCGCATGACCTTGTCATTAAACACAAGACTCCCGTAGAACTCAGGTATTTTTCTCTCCATCTGTGTGTCCTCCTTTATAAGTAATTAAGTAGGGCGCCGACCCAAAAGAGTCGGCGCCCTTGCCTCATTGATCCCGTAAAACTGATCCCGTAAAACAAAAAAGGCACTTCGAAAACTCGAAGCGCCCTTGCTTTATGTCTGTAATTATAATCATATCTCCTGTAAAGTCAATACAGTAATTCGCCACAAAATCAAACGCATATCCGGTAAAATTTTGTAAAAATTTCTTAAACCACGAAATCAAATATGCGTATCAATAGTCGTTGTGGAGACAGGGAACCGTCCCCTGTCTCCTATATTACTCCAGTCCCTTTGCAAGCCGGTTTGCCACTGTATTATCAACGAATTCGACAGTTCCATCCATTGACCTGACAAATCCGTCAAAGGTTGAATAGCTGCAAGCTTCTCCGTTTTTGCTGCATTCCCATGAATCATCATCATAATTGAGACCGGTATAGCTGTCACCCTCTCTTACCTTACCTTTTTTCAGCGAATACTCAATATACATATGAGGCATGAAGCCCCTGTCATTATCATCAAAGGATGCCGGGCCCCCGCGATAAAAACAGAAAGTTCCCGATTCGGAGGATGTCAGGAAAGAACCGTACACCGGTATGTCCATCTGTGACACATCTATGGAAACAGCTTGGCCATTGTCATATGTATAGTAAAGGTTATCACTGACAAACATACCATCAGGGTCTATTATGAGCTCGGGGACCCCGTCGGCATTAAGATCGTGCAGGGCAAAGGAACCGCCTTCATTGTCATATGAATACTCCTTCTTCGAGGCTATTTCGTCATATGCGGCCGCAATTTCCGCATTAAGCCCCGTACCCTTTTTCCTGCCGTCCTTCCTGCCGGTCTTTCCGGATCCGTTTTTCCATTCTGACAGTGGAGTGGTGACATTAAGTACAAGCGAATCATCCATCTCATCGATCCACTCGTCGTATTTTTTCTCACTGATCCTTTCCTGATATTCTTCATTCTCGTACATGTAGTTATTTGTTGCACGATACCACGGATGATCCGCACCTCCCGCATGTTCTTCATTATAGACCAATACATCTGTAACAGTCATCCATGGCACAGTGTTCTGTGAAGCATCCTTCCAGTGAACAAAATACGTCTGTGAGACTCCGGAATGTATCTCTTCATAGATCGTATTATCATCGGCAAGATAGAAGCAGTCATGCTCCGTTCCTCTGATATCGTAGTAATCAGCGAGCTTACCCATTCTTACCGTATATAACCTGAAGATATTGGGAGCATATTTGCCGTTTTTAAGTTCCGCGATAAACAGTTCATCAATATCATCTCCGTTTATGTCGCGTAAAAAATATCCTGTTTCGTCGATCGGATACGAAGGATCCTCTTTATATTCATCGATCGCCCTGCTGTACAACTCATGGATGGTTTCGCTTCTCCCATCGGAAGGCGTCCACTCATTTGAAATGAACTTAAGATATTCGCCGTTTTGTTTGAGGGTCAATGTAAAAGGCTCCCCGGAATTCTCATATTCGATCGTCATCACTCCGTCATCATCCGTCTCCACGGAGATGAGCTTGATAGGTACGTTGTTGGCATCACTGGCGCTGAACTGAACATAGACATCCCATTTATCGAAATATGTAAGGCCAAGGGGGTTTTTGACATCTGCTGCATCTATTCCCGATGTGCCCTTTACAAAATCACGAAGCACTTCTCCATCGAATATATCAAGCCCGAATTCATCCGCTATTTCTCTGTCTTCTTCCGAATTCTTGCAAAACGCATCCTTTATATCATCCAGGTCATCTTCATACTTTTCATCATCATAGAGGCCTGCCCCCATATAGAAAACGCCTTCCCAGGGTATATCTTCGGGAGTTAAGAATTCCTCGGTCAGAAATCCTATATATCTGATGGACTTAAGCTGTTCTTCCAGTTCGGGCATATCCGGTTCATCCGCTCCGGCTCCTGACATGTCAGCTATATCAGGATCATACTGTTCGATCACATCATCTAGAAGACTCCGTATCTGATGCAGCTTTTCCGGATTTTTTATCTCATATCTTTTATTATCATCTGTCACAAGACATTCATTTTCAAGCTCTATCTGCCCGGAACTTCCGTCTTCGAATTCAAAATCAAGAACATCGGTAAAACCATCGGTTACCATATCGGTGTAATCTCCGACGCGAAGTGTTTTCAGCGCTTCCACTATTCCGGATATGAGTTCTGCATCGTCGCACTCGGCATACTCCCCTGATTCCCACATCCTGCTATACTTGATCTTTACCGGTGTACCGTCAAAAGTCCATACGGCAGAGGGTCCGGCTTCAGTCTCTGTTGCTGCGTTCTCCTGCGATCCTCCCTTGTCGGCAGAACCGGAGCAGCCACACATGGATAGAACCAAAGTTAACATAGCCGTAGATATCAATTTTCTTCCGATGTTTTTGTACATACCCATCTCCTCCTTAAACACAGCCTTTATACTAATAATCCCCGTTTGTCCTGTTTAACTCGGTAAAATCAACCCCGGGAGTGAAGTAATCGCCCCTCTGTGCTGCAAATACATCCGGATCCGGACCATACTGATATACATGATCATACATTGTTGAGGCCTCAACAACCCGGTCACTGCCGTAATACGTGTTCACTCCGCGTATCATCTCCGAATTGAGATTGGCAACTCTTGTATGGCTTGCAGCATTGTCATCCATCATCTGATGCATGACATCGGATGTGTAATTGTTCATATCCTGTATTATTGCGTTTTTTCTGTCCCACGAAGCCGAGCGCTCAGCAGCCATCTGCATCTGAGCATTTTGCACTATTCCGGCTGCTCTCATCTTTTCATTTTCTATAAAGGCATTCAACTCCGTAATCAGCTGCTGCATCATGGGCAGATAATCAGTGGTCTCGTCTACCTTTTCAAACTCCTTAAGCATCGTTTCATAACCGGATGCGGGTGTTACCATTATCAGTTCGAATTGAACCTCCCATATACGAAAATCCATACTGTTTGCGACAGCACCGGCCACCCGGTTAACCAGACCGTTTAAGAATCCCCCACCGGAACCTGACGACCGTTCCTTAAGTGATTCTCCCATCTGCCCCAATCGGTTTCTTGAATTAAGCACTATTCTCGTTTCGGCAACAACCTTTGTCTCTTCACCGCTGACAGTTCTTCCGGTGTATATTCTCCTTATCCATTCCGGCATAACCGTTTCAAATCCGGCCTTTCTGTTGTTCGCGATTATCTTCTGCTGCCTGTCGAACTCAGCATCATCGGCATGCTTCTCCTCGGACAATGCAAGAGACGGTATACCGCTGTCCTCAGCGGCCATTTTGTCACAGTATTCCCGTGCGTTCATATATGTCTTCAGGCGGTAATACGATGGTGATATCGGATTTTGTGGCCCGAAATCAAGCTTATCCTGCAGATGCTGCGTCATTATACCGGGTTCGATATGCTTATACTTGGAAGCACCTCTGAAGAGGATAAAGGTCCTTTTATCCGGTGCATCAAGACGAAATCCCGGAACAAAAGGCGTGCCCATCATATCGAAACGTTCTACAGTTCCTGTAGTGATCCTCCATCCGGAAGGTACATATGCTTTCATGAACATCCGATCCCTGATCATAGGATCTCCATATATGGTCATAGGAACTACTGTCCCGTCACCATATTCGGGCATATTCTGTCGCATCCTGTTTCCGGTATCCCGGGGATGCATGGAATACTCGGTCTCACAGAACTCACATTTAACTATTTTGCTGTATCCATCCCAGTGTACACTTGCACCACACCTTAAGCATATTATCTGATCCATAGTGACCTCACAAAATTGATCTTATTCTCCTTAAAATAGCCCTCCGGCTGCTTTGGGATATCTTATCCAAGCAGGTTCAATACTCCCTGCTTGGACTGGTTAGCCTGGGCCAGCATTGACTGGCCTACCTGGGCAACTATATTAGACTTGGAATATTTCACCATCTCTGATGACATATCGGTATCCCGTATGGCGGATTCAGCAGAGGTGGTATTTTCAGCCACATTGTCAAGGTTTCGGATCGTATGTTCAAGACGGTTCTGTACGGCCCCCAGTTCAGAGCGTTCGGCAGAGGTCTTTTCAATGGCTGCCTTGACCTTATCAATCCCGCTTCGTGCTCCGGAGCCGTCATTATCCCTTACATCTATATTATGTACTCCCAATGATGCGGAGTTGATCGGATCGATATCAAATGACATTGTATGATCTTTCTCGGTTCCGATCTGCAATTCCACATGGAGAGGGCCGTAAAAATGCAGTTCGAATGCACCGGGATTCAAGCTTGAATAACTTACCCCCACCGAATCAACAATACCCGCATTTTGAGCGGCATTAGTACCGCCAAGCGAATTCATGATCTGTCTTTGTATCTTATCAACTGTCATAAGAACAGCCTTATCTTCTGTGCTGCCATCGCGTTTAAGCGGTTCGGGCAGCACATCCGGGCCATCCAGACTATCCTCATAATCCTTCCATCCTTTTTCATACTCATCTATCTCAGCCTGCGTTGCGGCTTTATAGTACTTCCGGCCATCCGATCCGGGTATTTCGACCATATCGCCCGGCTTGACCGGTTCATTCTCATAGATGGCATCCCTCTCAGGTTCCGCAACAGCCTGAGTTATCGTACCCTGATTCCCGTTGATCTTTATTCCCGGATTCACTGCATCCGCCCTGGTCTGGGGAAGACCATCAAAAAGCTTTATCGTATTAAAGGTTGTACCATCGCCCACATGATTTATTTCATCAGTCAATTCATCGATCTCAGCCTGTATCGATGTCCTGTCCTCATAAGTCAAAGTATCATTGGCAGCCTTGACGCACAGTTCATTCATCCTGTGCAGCATATCATGAACCTCGTTCAGTGCTCCCTCAGCCGTCTGGACCATGGATATACCGTCCTGTGCATTATCAGAAGCCTGATTAAGACCCCTTATCTGCCGACGCATCTTCTCAGATATGGTGAGTCCCGCCGCATCATCGGCGGCACGATTGATCTTAAACCCCGAGGATAGCTTCTCCGAGGATTTCTTCTGTTCCAAAGTCGTAATTCCGAATTGTCTGCCGGCATTCATTGCCAGGATGTTGGTTTGTATTACCAAGATCGGTTTCCTCCGCTTCCAACCACTATAAAAATATATCGGTATGTATCCCGTTATTCTTAAGCTGTTGGAAGCAAAGAAAAACAAGCATCATATTTTTCTTTTATGGAATCACTGAGCGTAATGCTCTGATCATAAATCAATAATTTCATAATCTTTTAATCCATTATAACCTTATGTGGAGACAGAGAACCGTCCCCTGTCTCCTATAATTTTGCTGACCGCGTATACCGGAAAAACCTTTATATTATCATATGAAACAAAATCCTCCATTGAAACACGTATTCCATACGGAATATTTTCATGTGTCTTCATGAAACTGTTCATACTCTGCATGCTCCCCTTCCCGGATGCCTTGACTTCTACAGGAATGATCTGACCTTTCTTTTCCAACACATAGTCAACTTCCGCATTGGCACCTGTCCGGTACCAGTAAAACAGAGCTGCCTCGCGATAAGCTTCGGAATACTTTATCATTTCCAGCCCGGTTTCCATTTCAACAACATCACCTTTATTCATATCATCAAAAACTTCTGCCGACAAAATACCCGCTGCATCCAGCTTACATTCAGTCAAATATATACCGGTATCAAAAACCAGCAACTTCTTATTTGCCTGCTTGGACATTGCTCCCAACGGTAACTTATCGCACGAACTTGCCCACACCGGATATAACAGTCCTGCTCTTCTAAGCAAATCAACACATTCATCAAAATAATATGCGCTGACACCCGTAACAGCAGATGAAGCCTTAGTCTGACTGCATATATTATGCATCGCAAAATCAAATACCTTTCTGATCATATCAGCAGGTACCTTACTGTGATATTTTTCAAAATCATCAATCATACTCAGTATAATGTCCCTATGTATATCCTGACATTTCAGAAAGCTTTTGCTGCTCACGTATTCTTTAACCGCTTCCGGCATCCCACCTACTACAAGAAATGTCTTATACAGATCTATCAGCTTGCCGTGAAAATCATTCGATCCGCTATTTACATCAAATCTGTCAAGGTAGTTAAGGAGCTGTTCATTTCCGATGCCCTTAAGAAATTCCCTGAATGAAAAAGGGTACATAAAAAGACTCCTCACCCTTCCTACCGGAAAATCAAACTCTTCGCCATCCTTCTTGCCAAAAACAAATTCAAGAAGTGAGCCCGCTGCAATTACATGTAGTCCCGGTCGGTCTTCATAAAAATATCTTAATGCGGATATCGCTCTCGGGCATGCCTGTATCTCATCAATGAACAATAATGTTTCTCCGTCATTTACAAAAACGGACATTTCAATCTCTATCCTTGATATAATAGTGTTTATATCCAAATCTCCCTCAAAGATCCTGTATAAAGACGGCTTTTTGTCAAAATTAAGTTCCACATATGAACCGAACTGCTCAGCCAAATGTCTTACTGTGGAAGTCTTACCACATTGCCTTACACCACGCAGAAGCAGCGGCTTTCTGTTATTGCTGTCTTTCCATTCATTAAGTGCTGTATCTATATCTCTGGAAATATACATGTGTGCCCCCAAAAACTTGTAATATACTCAAATTGTAACATTATATTTTCAAATTGCCAATCGTAAATATATTTGATTTTTGTATTCTTCCAACCAAACACGGCATGCATATTTAGAATATGTCAACCAAAATGTAGCAGGCAAGAAAAGTAACCTGTTTTATCATGTATCATCACGCAAAAACAGACCGAATCAAGCCATCTAAAAGAGTTTGTATCTTGGATTGCAATTGTTCAATTATGTCTGAATGCTGCTGCATAGGTTCATTCATAACTATCACACTTCCTGAATTTTACTTTGAAAACTTGTACTTTCCTTTTCCCATTCCTTCTACCGGAACAATGATCTTCATTTCATCCTCCATCC
>DFKQ01000109.1:0-184 GCA_002373875.1 Lachnospiraceae bacterium UBA3641 | reverse complement strand
GTTGCTGTCACTTCCGAACAACCCAGAATTTCGACTACTCGAGAATTTCCAAAAACCTCTGTCCCGATATCCTCATATAACCTCAAAACGTTTTGTTTTATTTTATTTGTATATCCCGAATCCAAGATTTTCTGCTTGAAATCTTTGGTTTCAGTCTCAATCCAAACTTTTTTCTTTGGTTTGG
>DFKQ01000010.1 GCA_002373875.1 Lachnospiraceae bacterium UBA3641 | reverse complement strand
GAGGAACCGTCCCCCAGTTTCACCGCTATGAACATGTAAATCCCGGTAACAAGCAGGGCCACTTCCCCGCGGCCCGAAACATGCCTTGCAAGAAGCGCAAGGGCAATGCATGATGCCGCATAGGCTATCATCTCAAAGACAATGCTTCCGTAAAGCTTATATCCGAGCATAAGTGTAGCACTCAGTACCCAGATGCTTATTGAAATAACCAGATATCTCGATGATGCTCCGAGGGAAAATGCCCGGCCAAACCACGCAAAATAACCTATGGCGATCACTGTTAATGACATGAAGGCCGACCCAAGGACAAACATTGTAACGCTTGCCTCTCTGAGCTTAAGCCTTGCCTCCATGATCCATGCCACTATTATGAAAAACATGGCTGCCCCTAACAGGGTCGTGACCTTTATTATCGATGGCATTATGGACCACATTGATGTGGCAAAGATAAGTCCGGCAACAAAAACAAGAACAACGCCTATACCAAAAAGTATATGCCCTGTTTCAAGCTTCCTCTTAACCCGCGGCCTGCCCGTACGCCGCACGGGTCTGTGTATTTTTTCTTCTTCAGGGATTTCTTCTGCGACTGTATCCTGCGGATATGACTCATACAGGTTATCTTCGGAATCCTGTGCCAAAGCTTCCGCCTGCGTTATCGAACTGTCTTCATCTGAAGGATCAAAAGCCGGTACTTCACCCTGTACAGTCTCATACAGAACGTCTTCCGCTGCATTAACCGGACCGTCGGGAGCAACATCAAACGAACCAGCCGTATCTGAAGCATCGGCAGTGCCGGCCTTGGCTAATCCGTTTATATCATCAATCGTAAGCTGAGATTTCACAGCCACCTCAGGAGCCGGCCTCCTTGCAGCTTCAGCCAGCCTCTTATTAAGCCTGCGTATCTCATCATCCTTCTTCTTGGCCTTGGATGACATGCTTATCAGCAGGGGGATCAGAACAAAGGGACTTAAAACCCACGCTATAAGAACTATGATCAATAACATCCACATTACTATACCCCATGCTGTATCATATGCCAAAGACGTTTGCCAGGACATATGCTCAATCACTTATAAGAAAGGATATCCTCCCACACCTTCTTAAGGGAATCCGCAGCTTCCTTCTTCTTAACCTTCTTAACGGCATGGAAGACCTCCGAACTGATCTTCCTGATGCCCATCTCCTCTGCTTCCTCCCAGTCGGCAATGACCTTCGCGGCCGCTGACCTGAACTTAAGGATCGACGATCCGATAGCCGTAACGATAAGCTTGCTTCCCTTGCCGGGATAGGCCGACAAATACTGTATCACTGTGTCCAGCATCCAGATATTATCATCATCGGCCGTTACGACATTAAGTCCCATTCCCTCCTTAAAGTCCCTGCCGGCAAGATTCTTCTCGCAGACGGTAAGGAACTCATCCACGTAGACATTATCCATAAGAAGATAATAACCATATTTATAATACCGGTCAAAGTCACTCACCACGCATTCCATAAGGGCATCGGCTATGTCTATACCCGCATGTGCCGCCGTAGGTACCGACAGCTCGGGCTTATCATACACGCCTTCCCTCACCTTCTTCTCCGCATCCGATATTCCTATCAGGCGGTCGATCACGGATAGTGCCATATCCTTATCGGCGGGACGGGATGCCTTGTCAGCATTCATGAAATAGTCCTTTATCTGGTACATATTAACAACATCTTCAAGAGCGATATCATGATCCGCCAATTCCTTGAAATACCGCATGGCCAAAAGGGCCGGATTATCTATGGATGCGATCCCGCTTCCGGAAGGATCCTCAAGCAATCCCCTCATTATATCACGGGCTCCGCTCATCTGTTCCTCGTTAAGCCCCCCTTCCTTAAGACGGGCTGCCAGATCACTCTTCTTATACGCGGTCACGGCCAGAAACTTATATCCGATCTCATTCCTGCATCCGTTGCACAGGATCCATTCCTTTATTTCATCATTTATGGGTTCGATACACTCCATGGCGTTTATCTTGCCCCATCCTCTCAGCTTCCGGGCATATACATAGTATACGTGATTTCTCATCCCCTCCGGCCAGCTCTTGACGCTTGATATCACATAGCTCGTAAACTCCTCATACATACCCAGGGTGATAAGGTGCTTCTTAACAACCTCATCATCGGCAAAATCAAACAGGACAAGAAGGAGCAGCCCCAGCTTGACCGTTTCAAGCTTGGTCCCGAACATGGTCAGCGAATAAGCCAGCGTTGACAGCTTGTGGGGATCATATTCCTGAATGTCGTCTATGATCTTCTTAAGCAGCGAACCCCTGATCCTCGCCACCCTGAAGCCGAGCTCGTTGTCATCAAAGCCATGTACCGCCAGCTTGGCATTTATCTTGACGGCTTCCTTTATTATCTTAACAGCGCACTCAAGCTCGGTACTGTCGGGGGCTATCACCGGATGCCCTATTATACCCTCATCCGAACCGAGATGTATATTGGTCTTCTCACCCGGCTTAAGCGCGTCAACAAGCACAAACCCGTCCGGAATGCACGCGTTCATCCTCACTGCATCATCTATCTGTTCAAAAATACTTTTCATCTTTAATCACCTGAAATTTGTCATAAGGGGGTACCGCTTGCGGTGGATTCCTTATGACGGTTCTCAGTTTTCATAATCTGCTTTACACAACCAAAAGAAAAAGAAGTGTGACAACACACTTCTTTTATAATATCACAGAACCTATCTGCTGTACAACACAGTTATTTTTTTCATTTTCCCCGCCAATGTTTTTGTAAAGGCCTTTTTATCCATCCTCCATACCCAGTTGCCACCCGTGGTCGAAGGCGTGTTTATACGGGCCTCATTCCCCAGACTTAAGTAATCCTGCATGGGGATTATACATGTATCCGCGCACGACGCAACGGCGAGCCTTATATAGTCCCAAACCAGCTCCTTCCCCGTATGGCCTGCATTGTTAAGGTAATCATCGGCATACCGGCGATCCTTCTTAGATATGGAATCATACCAGCCCAGTATCGTATAATTATCATGAGTTCCCGTATATACGACACAGTTCTTGTCATAATTGTGAGGAAGGTAATCCGAATCCTCCCTTGAATCGAAGGCAAACTGAAGAACCTTCATGCCCGGGAAGCCCGTATCCTTAACCAGCTTAATGACCGACGGAGTAAGGAATCCCAGATCCTCCGCAATGACCCTTATATCAGAAAGCTCCTTTTTAACCGCCCTGAAGAGGGATATCCCCGGGCCCTTCACCCATTTACCGTTTACTGCCGTCTTATCACCGTAGGGTATCGCGTAGTACTCATCAAAGGCCCGGAAGTGATCGACCCTGACAACATCATAGAGCCGCATGCAATGGCCGATCCTCTTTATCCACCACGCGTATCCCTCCTTCTTATGCCTATCCCAGTCATATAAGGGATTACCCCAGAGCTGGCCCGTCTTAGAGAAGGCATCAGGCGGTGTTCCCGCAACGGCCGTAGGCATCCTGTTCTCATCGAGCCTGAACAGCTCGGGGGATGCCCATGTATCGGCAGAATCAAAAGCCACATAAATCGGAATATCGCCTATTATCTCTATGCCGTTCTTATTGGCATAAGCCTTAAGCGCCATCCACTGTTTATCAAATTCATACTGGATGAACTTATAGAAATTAATTTCATCCTCGAACCTTTCCCTGTATTCCTTAAGCGCAGCCCTCTTCCTGAGCCTTATATCATCATCCCATTCCGAGAAGCTGACACCGCCGAAGGAATTCTTTACCGCCATATAAAGGGCATAATCATCAAGCCAGAACCTGTTTCTTGAAACAAAGCTCTTATACTTCTTCTCTTTTGCGGGATCGAACCTCTTATAGGCAAGCTTTAATACCTTAAATCTTGACAGATATATCTTCTCATAGTCTATACGGTTCTTATCCTTACCCCAGTTAAATCCTGTGCATTCTTCCTTCTTAAGAAGACCCTCTTCAACAAGTGTATCAAGGTCAACGAAATAGGGGTTGCCTGCAAAAGTTGAGAACGACTGATACGGAGAATCACCGTATCCGGTAGGACCTAAGGGTAGTATCTGCCAGTAGGACTGGCCTGCCGCCTTTAAATCGTCAACGAACTTATACGCTTCCCCGGAAAATGACCCGATCCCGTAGTTCCCGGGAAGGGATGCCACCGGCATAAGAACTCCGCTTTTTCTCATATATAAAAGTCCTCCTTATAAGGAATCCACCATCTTCGATGGTCCCCCTTATGATTTCTCATCCCTTGACGGCTCCTTCTATCATTCCCTCCATGATCTGCTTCTGGGCGAAGAAGAAGAGGATAACGATGGGTACTATGGCAAGCAGTGCCGCCGCAAGGATAAGATTCCATTGCTTAACGTAAGAACCGACGAAAGCCTGTACCGCAACCGGAAGGGTCTTCACCTTACCGTTCTGCCCAAGCATCATGGAAGGTAAAAGGTAATCATTCCATATCCACATTCCGTTAAGGATAGTGACCGTAGTTATAACCGGCTTAAGCAGAGGAAGTATTATCCTGAAAAAGGTCTGTTCCGGCGAACATCCGTCGATAGATGCCGCTTCCTCAAGATCCATGGGTATACCCTTGATAAAACCGTTTAAGATGAACACAGTCATGGCACCGCCGAATCCAAGATAGGCAAAGATTATACCCGGTACCGACTGGAGCATCGGTATGCCTATGAACTTACCCACATCCCTGAAGGTGGAGATAAGCGGAAGCATTACAACCTGAAAAGGTATTATCATGGATGCTATAAAGGTAAAGTATATAAAGGCCGACCACTTCGTATGGTTACGGCATATCACCCATGCCGCCATAGCCCCGAAAAGTGCCAGCAGTACAAGGGACACAAGAGTTATTATAACAGAATATTCAAATGCCGACCAGAAAAGGAAGTGGGTATTGTTTATAACATCCACAAGGTTTGTATAAAGCTGCTTAAAGCTTGCACCCGAAACACCTATGGGATTTTCGGTTATCTTATCCGTGGGTTTGCACGAATTGATCACAACCAGGAAAAAGGGGAAAAGCACATAAGCCGCAACTATAATGGCTATGGTCATCTTAATGACTCTTGATGAAGTCTTCTCTCTTGTCTTCATTATAATTCCACCTCCCTCTTATTGGATATGCGGACCTGAACGATAGACACAACGGCCAGGATGATAAAGAACAGCACTGCCTTGGCTTCACCCAGAGCATATTCATTGTTTATCACCGCCGTGGTGTAAATATTAAGCGCCAGCATTTCAGTACCGTTGGTCAGATAATTGCCCATAAAGTCCGCGACCGAACCCGTACCGTTCGTCAGTGCCAGGTTAACGTCAAACTGCTTAAATGCCGATGTGAGCGTCAGGAAGGTGCATATGGTTATAGTCGGCGCTATCATGGGTATCTTTATGGAAAAAAGCGTCTGCGTCGCGCTGGCACCGTCTATGGACGATGCTTCGAGCACATCCCCGGGTATCGTATTAAGACCCGTGATGTATATGAGCATGATATAACCCGCATACTGCCAGATATATACTATTACTATTCCTACAAAGGCGGTCTTTGTCTCGGAGAGCATTGAATATCTCTGATCAAAAAGAGCCGTCGTGAATTTCGTGATAACATTTGAAAAGATAAACTGCCAGATGTAGCCTAATACGATTCCTCCGATAAGATTGGGGAGGAAATAGGCCGCCCTGAAAAATCCCAATCCCTTAAGCTTGCTGGTACACAAAAGTGCCAGAAGAAAAGCCACAAGGTTCACAAGGATTATATTAAACACAACGAATAAAAATGTAATGAGGATAGACCATATAAAACCCGGCTGTTTGAACATCCTGGTGTAATTGTCAAGGCCGACGAAGCCCCTGACCCTGATCCCGTCCCAATTCGTAAACGAGTAACCGATACCAAGCACAAGAGGTATTATTACCGTTACGGCAAAAGCAAAGAGAAGCGGAAACAGGAAAAGGATATTCACGATCATCCTGTGATGTTTAAGTGTCGGAAACAGATATAGACCTATGAAAAACAATACCGCCCCCACGATCATTGCCGTACCCCTAAAAGGATTCCCCGTCTTACCGATGGCCATGCCAAGGCCCGTGATCAGCAATATGAGACCTGCAACCATGCCTCCGAATGATGCGATTTTCCTGCCAATGGAGAATTCGCCCATAATACCTCTCCTTTCTGAATTCTTACTTCCGAAAACCTGTATTTACAGTCACTGAGGGGGCAGTCAACGCTGCCCCCTCATTAAACCCTTAGATCAGTTAGCGTAGTAACCCTGAATAACCTGTGCCATTGTTTTTGCGAAACCGTCCGCATCCAGCTTACCCTGTGCATAGTCTGCGAATACCTGACAGGTAACATTCTGAAGACCGTCCTTCTTAAGCATTGTATGCCATCCCGAATACTTGCCTGCATCGATGTAGCTCTTCATGCTCTTGTAGAAGGGATTGACCGCTTCGTACTTGCAATCATCGAAGGGTGATACAAGACCTGCCTTGTTTACAAGGATATCCTGGGCAGAATCGCCTGCGCACCAGTTGAAGAATTCCTTGGCGCCGTCAACATTACCGTCAGAATAAGCAACCCAGTAGCTGGGGGGACCTGCGATAATGGTATCGATACCGTCTTCGAAGGCATAAGGAGCGAAGCCGCACTCGAAGCTTACATCATCGGGGCTTGTTACACACCAGTTACCCTGAGTGATAAATGCATACTTACCATCCTTGAAGCCGGCAACCTGCTCATCATATGTACCGTCAACCAGAAGATCGGGATCGGAGTACTGGTTCATCATGCCTATAAACTCGGCAAATGACTTCATCCTGGCTTCATCTACCTTACCGCCGTCATTAAGAAGATCGATGTACTTGGTATCGTCTGCCTTAAGACCTGCGTCAAGATACTGGCCGAATACATGTGTGCCCGAACTCCATCCGAGATTGGCCGGCTCAGCGCACCATCCGAGAACCGCCGTTATACCAAGCTCAGCCTTCTTATCATCAAGTGTCTTGAAGGCTTCCGCATATGCTGCAGGTGATGTAAGTGAAGCGGGATCAACACCTGCTGCCTTAAGAACATCCGCATTGTATCCCAGGGCAGTTGCTTCAACAGTGTAGGGGAATCCGATGGTTCCCATCTTAGCGTTTACAAGCTCGAAGCCCGTCTTGTCCGTCCAGGCTTCGCCTGCAAGATCGGCAAGCATTCCGTCCCATGTATCCGCCTGATTGGCTTCGATAACGAAGATATCGGGCATATTGTCCGCCTGATACATCTTCTTTAACTCATCCGCTGCGTTCGTATCACCGCCGATGGTCTCAACAATGAGAGTGTTTCCCGTTTCCTCATTGTAGAGCTTAGCCAGCTCCTGCATCTGGGCATCGATCTCGGGCTTACCGTTAAGGAGCCTTACCTCAGCTCCGGAACCTGCAGCTTCCGATGCTTCCCCACCTTCGTCTGTAGTCTCGGCTGCATCAGCTGCTTCACCTGCGTCTGATGAATCAGCTGCCTCAGCCGCAGCATCCTCCGAAGAGGCCGGGGCGGGAGCTGCCGCAGTGCCGCCGCAGGCAGTAAGGCTTGCGAGCATGGCGCCTGTTAATAGAAACGATAACAGTTTTTTCTTCATTCTCTTTTCCTCCATTTTGTTTTGCGTTTACATGTTGCGGACCCGGTCTCACCCGGGCTTAGCCAGTTGTGCATATTGTATGTTATTTTACATTTAATGCACCTTACTTTTGCGCATAAGTTGTTTTGTTGAGACCTATATTAACACCTTATGCGCATAAGGTCAATAGAAAATATTAAAAATTTTAAATTTTTTTATCTGAATCCGTAAAAGCTTGATTTTCTGGGCTTTGTCACGGTATCCCTTACCACAAGTCTTGTAGGCAGAGTGATCTGATGATCTGTTTTTTCACCCTTTATCAGCTTAAGAAGTGTCTGGGCCGCCACCACCCCCTTCTTCTTGACATCCTGATGGACGGTCGTAAGGGCAGGCCGGTACAGGCTCCCCAGCATATTATCATCAAAGCCCGCTATTGATATTCCCTCGGGTACCCTTATTCCCCGGTCCTGCAGGGCTGACATCAGAGTTACCGCATAAAGGTCGGAAACGCACATTATGGCGGTATAATCAAGGGCCCTGCGGCATATCTCCTCAAGGCTTGCATCGATCTCATCGGATTTCGGCCTTATCTTAAGGAAGTCTTCCTCTTTAAATTCTATGCCGGCCTCCTTAAGGGCTCTCTTGTATCCTGTAAGCCTTGCAAGGTCAACACCCTTGGTATTATCCGACATAAAGGCAATCTTCTCATGACCACAGGAAATGATATATTTAACCATTTCGTAGGTGCCCTTCTCATCATCGAGCCCCACATTGGTGAAATGCTTAAGCCCCTCTATGGAATAGGTATCAATGCATACTATGGGTTTCTTATATTTTGTACTTACCCTTATCCCGTCATCGTCAAGCATTCCGAACAGGATAAGACCGTCAACATTCCAGGTGGAAACATGACGCATGATCTTCTCTGTATCCCTCGAAATGTAGAGCATCATAAAATATCCTGCATTTCTTATGGTTTCCTCAATACCTCCTATAAGCTCGGATACAAAGGGGTCCATGATAAGGTTTTCGTATTTGTCGGCCCTTGCCTTAAGAGCCACTCCTATGATCTTGGATTCGTTCTGGGCAAGGTTCCTCGCATTGATGTTTGGGACGTAATCGACCCGGTCGAGGAATTCCTGCACTATCCTTCTCTTCTCCTTTGATACCTCCCCCTCCTTGTCGTGGATAACGTTGCTTACTGTGGTGGTGGACATATTGAGCTGCTTAGCGATCTCTTTTATTGTGATCATTTCAAAAACCTCTTTACAAAAATTAAAAGATATTGTATCTTGAAAAAAGATATCACTTATGCGCATAAGTTGTCAATATACTTTTGTAATTCGTGACAGCACACAATTTTCAAGACAGGACATGTCAAGCTTGCTTGTAAAGGTCCTGAATTGAAAATCGAGGTATTGGAACAATACCATGCAGTGAAAAATACGAAGTATTTTGAGCTGCCTGTCACGTTTAAGAGGAATAAAAATGAAAACAGAAGAAATTTTGAGTAATCAAATCCCTTCCGACATCCCCACAGGGGACATGCCGGGAGAAACGGTAAAAATCGCACCCGGACATATAGATAAGGCAAAAACCATTTTCCCAAGGCTTCTTGCCCTGATAAGGTCAGAGCAAAAGGACGCCCCCGGAAAAAAACTTACAGTATCCGTAAGCGGAGGGTCGGGAGCCGGCAAATCAGGCGTAGCTTCCGTCCTTTCCTATATGTTAAACGAAGAAGGACTCGGCTCTTTTGTTATATCCGGCGACAATTATCCAAGACGTATACCCTCTGCCAATGACAACGAGCGCCTTCATATATTCCGTCTCGGGGGGATACGTGGTCTGCGCGACGCAGGCATGCTCACCCCCGACATTGTCGCCTCTCTAAGAAAGCTTCAATGCGATGAAAAGGATGCCGATACCTCCCTTATCAACCTTTACGACTGGTATGACAGCTACTTCGAATCCGGGAAAAAGGCTCTTGCAGAGTACCTTGGAAGTCCCTCAGAGCTTGATTATGATGAGGTAAATCTGATACTCTCTTCCTTTAAGGAAGGTTCGGATGAACTGTGGCTTAAGAGAATGGGGCGTGATGAGGCATCCCTTTGGTATGACAGAGTCGATGTAAGGGATAAAAAGATCCTTATCCTTGAATGGACCCACGGTAACAGTGAATACTTAAAGGGCATAAACATCCCGATCCTTCTTTCGTCAACCCCCGAGGAAACCCTATCCTACAGACTTAAAAGGGGCCGTGATAACGGGATCGATTCTCCCTTCACGGCTTTGGTCTTAAGCCTTGAACAAAAGCTGCTTGATCGGCGCTCATCAAGCGCAGCGATAATCCTTTCCGGAAACGGGGAAATTAACTGACTTATATAAACGGAGATATCAAATGAAGAATAAATACAACGGCAATACAGGGCCCATGCTCAACGCCTACCCCGACAGCATGGGCGGGCAGCTCTCGTATACGGCAAAGATCCTTGCAGAGGAAGAGCTTAAGGATGCCTTCTCATCCTTCTATATCCTTCCGAGTCTCTATCACAGTGATCTTGACAGGGGCTTTTCCGTTATCGATTATGAGCTTAACGAAAAACTTGCGGACCGCAGCGATCTTATGGCTCTGCAGAATGAAGGCATAGACCTCAAGCTTGATTTTATCCTTAATCATGCCTCGGTTCTCTCACCGCAGTTTAAGGATCTTCTTGAAAAGGGACAGGCCTCGGAATATGCTGATTTTTTTATCAACTGGAACAGGTTCTGGGAAGGCTGTGGTCAGATGACAGAGGAAGGCTATATCCGGCCGGATGAGAAATACTTAAAGGATATGTTCTTCAGGAAGAGCGGACTTCCTCTGCTCATGGTGGAGATGAAGGACGGCAGCAGGGTTCCCTACTGGAATACCTTCTATCAGGAGACCTTGAGTGATGATGCCCCTCACCGTGAGCTCATGGAGCGTTCAGGCGTTCCTTATTTAGGCCAGATGGACTTAAATATCGGATCCCCCCTTGTGTGGGATTATTATAAGGATACCTTGAAAAAGCTGGCCGGCTACGGGGCGAAGATAGTCCGTCTGGACGCCTTCGCTTATGCCCCAAAGGCACCCGGCAGAAAGAACTTTCTAAACGAACCCGAAACCTGGGATGTACTCGAAAGGGTTAAGAGCATAGCGGATGAATACGGCCTCATACTATTACCGGAGATCCACGCCGCCTACAGCGAAGGAATATATGAGAAGATCTCCGGCAAGGGCTACATGACCTATGACTTTTTCCTGCCAGGCCTCATGATCCATGCTATTGAAAGTCAGGATCCCTCTCTTCTTGTAAGGTGGGCCGGCGAAGTGATCGACAAGGGCATCAATACGGTAAACATGCTGGGCTGTCATGACGGCATCCCCTTGCTGGACCTTAAGGGACTACTGCCCGAGGATAAGATACAGGGGCTTATCGACCTTATTGTATCAAGGGGCGGCCATGTAAAGGACCTTCACGGAGCCAAAAACATGTATTATCAGGTTAACGCCACCTACTACTCTGCCCTGGGCGAAAACGATGCGAAAATGGCTCTGGCCAGAGCCATTCAGGTCTTTATGCCCGGGAAGCCCCAGGTATGGTATCTTGACCTCTTTGCAGGCAAAAATGACTATGAAGCAGTGAAACGTGCAGGCAAGGACGGCCACAAGGAGATAAACCGCACCAACCTGACCATCAACGACATCAAGGCCGCGATGGAAAGGGATGTGGTCAGGGAACAGATATCCCTTCTCCGTATGCGCAATACCCATCCCGCCTTTTCCCCGGACGCTGAGATAACCATATCGGCGCATGGAAGTGCTCTCACGGTAAAGTGGTGTAACAAAAGGGCCTGCATCACACTTGACGCAGACCTTGCCTCACTCACATATAAGATTTCTTAAGAATGAGAAAGAGGATCGGAGATCATCCCCGATCCTCTGCTTCTTTTTGAGTGCCTTTATAAAATCCTGATCATCCGGATGCAGCCGTTCGATCAGGGTCATGAGATTTAGCGAAGCAAGACCCACAAACTCCTTACCGAGTATCTGTTCAACCGCACCGTTGAGTTCGACTGCCCGGGATGTCCGGTTATATGTGTAGGTTATGGAGCTGTGCTTGGCATCAAGGAATGACATGTCTGAAAGTTTCATAATGAAGGGTTCAGATTCTTCGCTACGCTCAGAATGATACATTTCCGTCATCCCAAACGCAGTGAAGGATCTTTTCTATCTATTCTATTTTCCCCTTTAATGGAAGCTATCTTACGATGCCGAATGAACCAGGGCCGATAGTTACGGTGTCGCCCTCCACCTTAAGGGACCCTATGGAAAATACGGGCTTTGTTCCCGCAAACAGCTTGTCGCTTATCGTAAACGAAGATGCCGAAGGATTGACCATGCACACATGGCTTCCCCTCTTATATACGAAGGGCTCCGACTCTCCTGCGCGTATTACCGCAAAATCGCCGTCAGCGTCAAAATCACTGCTTGATGACTTGAATTCAACTATCCTGCGCACCGTATTAAGAAGTGAAGAGGTATCCTTCTCCTGACCTTCCACGGTCGGAGCATCGGCCGAAGCATCCACGGGAAGATAGAGCCTGTCGGCATCTGCCGATGAGAATCCCAGATTGGCCGAGTTGTCCCACTGCATGGGAGTACGGCTTCCGGTTCTTACGTACCCGCCTTCCTTGGTGCTTACATCAAGATAACGCATGCCTATCTCATCCCCGTAGTATATAAAAGGCACTCCGGGCAGGGTAATAAGGGTCGCGTATGCAACCTTCAATTCATCAGGTGACAGATTATAGGCCGGCCTTGTCGTATCATGGTTACAGGTTATAAGGGATATAAAGCCCTTCGCCTTTGTATTGTAATACATCGGCAGATATTCCTCTAAAAACCGGGTGATATCGCACTTATCCTTTCTGCGAAAATACGAAGCATCCTCCTTATTCACCTGATAATCGCGAAGAAGTGAATTAAAGCCGTTGCCCTTCTCATTTAAATAGAAATCCATATCAAATCCAGCCGACAGGATCGAAAGCTCAGGGTCGCTCCATTCCGCCACAAAGGCTGCATCAGGATATTCCTCCCTTATGGGACCGAATATATCACGCCACACCTTACAGGTTCCCGTTTTTTCTTCGTCATCATCCTTAACCAGAGAAAATGCCATATCTACCCTGAAACCATCACAGCCGTGTGACAGCCAGAACCTTATCACATCGCGGATGGCCTCCCTGGTTGCAAGAGGACCTTCATCATCAATGGCCTGCTGCCAGGGCTTGATCGGCTTGTAAAATCCGTAATTAAGGGCCGGCTGGCACTTGAAGAAATTGAGCATATACGTGCCGTTTCTGTCGCACTCACCGCCTATATAAGGATGACCCTCTATACCCGTAAGCCACCCGTCAGTCCATATATATCTGTCTGAATACTCATTCCTCCCGGCCTTACCGCTTGCCTTGAACCACTCATGTTCTTCACTTGTATGACCCGGTACAAGGTCGAGCAGGACCTTAATGTCCCGTTTATGGGCCTCTTCAAAGAGGCGATACAGGTCCTCGTTCGTACCGTAGCGTTCTGCCGCCTTCTTGTAATCCCTTACGTCATATCCCGCATCCTTAAAGGGTGAATCGAAGCAGGGATTGATCCACAGCGCATTCGCTCCCAGGCTTTTTATATAGTCGAGCTTACTTATTATTCCGTTAAAGTCACCTATCCCGTCACCGTTTGAGTCGCAGAAGGACTGGGGATAGATCTCGTAAAACACTGCTTTTTTTAACCATTCGATCATGTTTTTTCCTCTTTTTATATTACTCAATCTATTTCTTATCAGACAAACATCGTTTATAATTCCGCCATTATTCTATTAACATCGTAATCCGGTAGATACTTGGAAGCTATCTTGCATACCTTTGTCACATATTCAACCGGTTCTTCTACTTCTTCAGCTATGACCTTAACAGTTTTTCCTTTAACAAGTTTCTTACAGATTAGCGTAACTAGGGTCTGTTCAATTCCCTGCTCCCTTCCATCTGCCAAAAAGAGTTCCTTTACTTCGGCTTCGTTATATTCTTTATCGAGCATACCTTCAACCTCCTTATTAAGAACAACAAGAAACTTCTTGATCAAGAGACTATCCGGCATAGATCCTATAGCCATCTTAACCGATGTCACTTTTGGTCTTACCTGGTATGCCAGATATCTCGGTCATATTCCGCAATAGTCCTGTCGGATGAGAAGAAGCCGGCCCCCGCGATGTTCACGAGCATCTTCTTACGCCAGGTATCAGTATCTTCATAATCCGCAAATGCCTGATCCTTGACCTTTATATAATCCTCAAGGTCAAGCAGGGTCATGAACCAGTCCTTATTAAGGAGTTCGTTGTAGAGGCGTTCAAGGTTCTCCTTATCTCCGACCTTTAAGGCTTCCTTGCTTACTATGAAATCAACCGCCTCCTTTATGACCTTGCTCTTCTTATAATAGTCCCGGGATACGTAATCAGCCTTTTCGTAGTGCTTGATTACCGTATCGGAATCCTCACCGAAGACGTATATGTTATCCCTGCCCACAAGGTCACATATCTCAACGTTGGCACCGTCCATGGTTCCGAGTGTTACGGCGCCGTTTAACATGAACTTCATGTTGCCTGTTCCCGACGCCTCCTTGCTGGCAAGGGATATCTGCTCGGAGATATCGCATGCGGGAATGAGCCTCTCGGCATAGCTTACGTTGTAATTCTCAACCATAACAAGCTTTATATAGGCTGATGCCTGCGGGTCATTATTGATGATCTCCTGAAGGACCAGGATAAGATGGATTATATCCTGCGCTATCACATAAGCCGGTGCAGCCTTGGCTCCGAAGATAAAGGTCATTGGACGCAGGGGCTTCTTGCCTGACTTTATCTCAAGATATTTATGGATGATATAAAGGGCGTTCATCTGCTGACGCTTATACTCGTGCATACGCTTGATCTGTATGTCGAAGATGGACTCGGGATCGATAGCAACGCCTTCCTTCTCCTTAATATAGGCTGCCAGCTCAAGCTTCTTATCCTTCTTGATGGCCGCGATCTTATCAAGCACGGTTGTATCATCCTTATATTCAAGCAGCTTCTTAAGCTCATCCGCATCCTTCTTCCATCCCTCTCCGATAAGCTCTGTGATCTCCTCTGACAGCTCACGGTTGCAGGACATGAGCCAGCGGCGGAAGGTGATGCCGTTGGTCTTATTGTTGAACTTCCCGGGATATATATCATAAAAGGGCTTGAGCTCTGACTTCTTAAGTATCTCCGTATGAAGCGCCGCAACACCGTTTATGGAATAACCGTAATGGATATCTATATGGGCCATATGTACCCTGTCATCTTCATCTATTATCCACACACGCTCATCACGGTATTTCCTTACCACCAGTCTGTCAAGCTCCTTGATTATGGGCACGAGCTGGGGAACCACCTTCTCAAGATATGAAAGGGGCCACTTCTCAAGCGCTTCGGCAAGGATCGTGTGGTTGGTATAGGCACATGTCCTGCTGACAACCTCGGCAGCTTCCTTGAACGAGAAGCCCTCCTTCAGGGTAAGAAGCCTTATAAGCTCCGGGATCACCATTGTGGGATGAGTGTCGTTGATCTGAATGGATACATGATCACCCAGTTTGTGAAGATCAATACCCTTGCTCTTAACATCTTCAAGGATCATCTGCGCTCCGCTGCTTACCATAAAATACTGCTGGTATATCCTGAGAAGATTTCCTGCCTCATCCGAATCATCCGGATAAAGGAATAAGGTAAGGTTCTTCTCTATAGCCTCCTTGTCAAAGTCAATCCCGTCCTTTACCAGTGATTCATCAACTGTTTCGATATCAAAGAGATGAAGCTTGTTAAGACCGTTATCATACCCGATGATGTCTATATCATAGAGCCTGCTCTTTACCTTGCGGTCGCCGAAGGCAACCTCATAAGAAATGTCGGTATCGTGAAGCCAGCTCTTGGATGCTATCCAGTCATTCTTCTCAGCTGTCTGCTTATGATCCTTAAACACCTGCTTAAAAAGGCCGAAGTGGTAGTTAAGGCCTATACCGTCTCCGGGTATCCCAAGGGTTGCCATCGAATCAAGGAAGCAGGCCGCCAGCCTTCCGAGACCTCCGTTGCCCAGTGAAGGTTCCGGCTCGATCTCCTCAATGGCCGCAAGTGACTTGCCGTTCTTCTTAAGGACATCAGCTACCTCATCATAGAGCTTCAGATTGATAAGGTTATTTGACAAAAGCTTACCTATGAGGAATTCAGCCGAAATGTAGTAGACCTTCTTGGGGCCGCTTATGATCTTCTTCTCACCCATCTGCTTCTTGACGAATGTAAGCAGGGCATAATAGAGTTCCCTGTCCGTGCAGGTCTGTATCTGTTTGTTGTAGAGTTCCATCGTTATTGCGTTAAGTTTTGTTTCCATGTGTTCCTCCTGAATAATTACATGAGTTTTATATAACATTAAATTAGGAAAACGTTTTCCGCAACCCCAAAAGATGATTTTTTGAATTTTGTTCAATTTGCACTATTTATACGTATCCGTTTTATGTATAATGTTGATATAACATAAATCTTAAAAACCACGAAAGAATATAATTATGAAATCTCTTAAAAGCTTCTGGATGTCAATACTGGATGCGATCGCGGTACTGGGCATCATCGCGGCAGCCAATACCTATCTTCTCTTATATACCGGCCTTTTCGGCGGGATGAACACAATTTTTGACGGATGGCTTATACTGATCGTCATGCTCATATCACCGTCAAGACTCTATCCGCCCGTATTCGGCAAACGAATTAAGACCCTTCGGAACGGCCTCAATCTCCTTGTCTTATTCTGCATAAGCTGCTTTATGCTTATTTTACTCAATCTTTTCATGTGGACAGGCCAGACACCCCTTCCATCATTAATCGATCTGCCCGCTTTCTGGCTTTTGAATACCCTTATAACCCTTGCGGTTATGACGGTGCTCTTTTTCGCCGGAATGGTTCGGGTTTACATAACAAGCGAACAGCTGGCTCTGAAATGGCGTATCCTTGGTCTGGCGTGCGGTTTCATCCCTGTGTTGAATCTTATACTCCTTGCGAAGATCATATCCATTGTTTCGGCTGAGGTTGATTTTGAAAATGCAAGACAGATCGTTGACGCTCTAAGAAAGGATATGGCTGTTTGCAAGACCAGATATCCCATCCTTTTAGTCCATGGGGTCTTCTTCCGTGACTTTAAATATTTTAATTACTGGGGAAGGATCCCTAAGGCACTTGAAGACAACGGGGCGACCATCTATTACGGGGAACATCAGTCAGCCGCCTCCGTAGCGGAATGCGGACAGGAACTGGCGGACCGTATCGAGAAGCTTGTCAGGGAAACAGGCTGTGAAAAGATAAATGTCATCGCCCACTCCAAGGGCGGTCTTGATATGAGATATGCCATAAGCAAGTGCGGAGCGGATAAGTACGTGGCCTCTCTTACCACCATCAATACTCCCCACAGAGGATGTGAATTTGCCGACTACCTGCTCAATAAGATACCTGAAAAGGAACAGCTTTTGATCGCTCAGAAGTACAACAGCGCCTTCAAAAGCTTAGGGGATGAGCACCCCGATTTTCTTAAAGCCGTAGGGGATCTGACCCACAGCGCCTGCGAGAAGTTCAATGAGGATGTTAAGGATATCGGAACCATAATATACAGAAGCGTGGGATCAAGGCTCTCCCGCGGACGCGGCGGCCGTTTCCCCTTAAACATGTCCTATCTGCTTGTAAAATACTTCGACGGAGAGAATGACGGACTTGTCGGTAAGGAATCCTTCGAATGGGGCCGTGACTTTAAGTATCTGACAGTCAGTGGCGATCGGGGGATCTCACACGGAGATATGATCGACCTTAACAGGGAAAATATCCCGGAATTTGATGTGAGGGAATTCTATATCAAGCTTGTAAATGAGCTTAAGAATATGAATCTATAACACGCCTGTTAACCTTGTTAAGCAGGTTCACATACAGCCATGTCTCGGCATCAGCATTCTCGCCGGCCTCATACTCACTTGATACGATGATAAGGTTTTCAACGTGATCATCAAGATATTTAATATCTTCCGTGATCGTCCTTACGAACTCTTCCGCTCTGGCCTTCATCGGATCCCCGCTCCAGGGCCTGTCCGGATTATCATACAGCTCGTTTCCCACAAGATTGGCCACACATTCCAAAAGGACCGTCGCCCTTATCTTACCGGCACCGGTTTGCAGGGGATCACTCTCTTGAAATCCGCCGGAGCCTGTATCCGCGGACACGATATCCCGGATCACATCCACGGCCTTCCTTATATCATATTCACACTCTATGGTTATAAATCCCTTGCCCTCACGCTGGCTGCGGTGTTTTTCGACCCTTTTAAGCCCATCTTCGTCCATAACCTTCATGGTCGCAAGATAGAACAGGGGCTTCCCGTATGAAACGGCAAGCTTCTCCGCAAGGAGGGACTTGCCGCTGTTTGGCTTACCGATTATCACCTTCATAGTCATTTCACGATATATATTATTTCCGGACTCCTTATTTATCGCACACTACCCGGTTCTTGCCGCGCAGCTTGCCGTCATACATCCTCTTATCGGCCCTTCCGACCACCTCGTCTATGGTCTCGTCATCCCTGTATTCGGCAACGCCCAGAGTCATTGTAACCTTAATACTCTCATCCTTTACTTCTAACGTTTTACCGGCCACTCCCCTGCAGATACGCCATGCCACGTTCTTCGCCTGTTCCATGCCCGACCTGACCAGGATAAGTATCTCCTCACCGCCCCACCGGCATACGCAGTCTTCATCACGGACTTCCTTTATTATGGTGGAGGCAACCTCTACCAATACCATATCGCCCACCGCATGTCCGTAAGTGTCGTTAATCTTTTTAAAGTCATCTATATCGGCCATTATAATGCTGAATTTCCCGCGTTTTTTCTTTACCCTGTAGCATGATTCTTCAAGATAGGAATTCATGCTCCTTCTGTTCAGCAGATGGGTCAGCGGATCAAAACTGGCAAGCTGTTCAAGAGATATGTTCTCATTCTCAAGATTATGCTGCATATAATAAACCTCAAGAGAGAAGAGGAAGGCAACAACCCACAGAAAAACGAAGGTGAGCATCATGTTGAAAAGATAGGTTCCGTGTACGGCCCTGACCGGTATATCAGCATCATACATCGGACCGATACTTGTTGATATCTCCCGTACCAGCAGAAAGCATATAAATACTATTCCCGATGCTATAGCCGGTATCCTCAGCTTCTTCTTAAAATAATCGACCGTATAAGCGATATAAAAGGATGCGGGTATAAGACTGAGAGTATATGTCATGAAGCCCCAGTTCCAGCCAAGCATCAGTGAGGCCAGAACCGAATGTAAAAGTATCTCGATAAACGTCACGATGAAAATGTAGGTATACCTTGCCACCCTGCCGGTTATGATCGCAATACAGGTATACATCAGGACTACGACAAAATTGTAAATAAACATCACCCTGACACCAAGTGCAAGAAACAGGCACATAAAAAAGAAATGAACAAGTGACAGGGCAATACCGGTTATAACGTATTTCCTTCGTTCATTTATCTTACGCTCGCCGTTTATTATTTTAAGAAGTGCATATTTAAACGCTTCCATTTGGTTCCTTATCATCGTTCTTTTTGGGTATCATTTTATCACATTCTCCGAATAATTACATCATAATATAGTTATGCTTAAGGCTTTTACCTGATAAATGTGAAGATCATAAGGATCGCAAGCTCAAGAACCTGTAAAAACCAGCCTGCCAGATCGCCGGTTATCCCGTCGAAGAGCTTATATGAAACATGTTTGTATACGCCCGAAACCATGATCGCGGGAATGAGGGAAAGAAATGAACAGATCCCGAACACAAGCCCGGACAGAACAAAAAAAAGAAGGAGCTGGACAAGAAGGATTCCCACGCATTTATTATCATGAGCCTCTGTCACATCATTAAGCATTCCGTTCTTCCTGGCCTTTTTCATACTGACCGCGTAAAGCCCGGAGAGTATCCTGGACAGTACGAAGCCCGACAGGACCGTATAAAGAGCCGTGACATCTCTTAAGCCCTCACCTGTCCGGCTTATCAGTTCATGCCAGAGGGCGAAGGTTAACATAATGTAACATATGCAATGAATGACGGCAAAGGCTCCCACATGAGGATCCTTAAGAATAGACAGCTTTTTATCCTTATCACCGTATGAAGACAGGGCATCCCATGTATCCATATAGCCATCCATATGAATGCCGCCGGTTATCAGGATGGGAAGAAGGGTCATCACCGCGGCAGACAGGACATATCCCGCTCCCGAACCTGTCAGCACAATATAAGCCGCATACTCCGCAAGAGCGATCAGGACTCCTACCAGAGGGAAGGCACACATGGTATATCTCATGTCCTCCTTCTTCCATTCAAGGTGTGGCATAGGGATTTTCGAATAGGTTGAGAATGCGATTATTACGGCTTTCAGCATCACTGCTCCTTATTTTATCCTTATCATACAGAGTGCGGGGCCCGAAGAACCCTGACCAGAAAATTAAGATACAGCTCCGGGTTGGCGTAGGCATATATATGGGGGAAGCCTGCTGCCAGAGTATCTGAGTGGAACATGCAGCTGTAGCTTATATCCCTTCCCGGCTTATGGGCTGTAAAGTCACTCCCGTTGTCGCTGCAGTCATAGTGGTGGAACTCATGCCCACGGAATGTGGTACCTGCCTTACCGTACAGACCGTCTGTAAAGGCCGTTGCCTCCATGTATCCGAACCTTGTAAGCCTGCCCTCATTATATACCGCTCCCGGAAGGCAGCCGCACAGCTTATAAGTGTTACCTTCCGCATCCTTCAGGGAATCGCACAGATACATAAAGCCGCCGCATTCAGCGATAATGGGTATCCCCGCTGCATGAGCCCTGCCTATTGCCCCGAGCATAGCCGTGTTCTCGCTGAGCGTGTCCGCATGATTCTCAGGGTAACCCCCATACAGGATGATCCCCTGCGTATCCTCCGGAAGAGCGCTGTCCTTAAGGGGTGAAAAATATCTTATATCCGCCCCCAGCTCCTTAAGCAGTCTTATGTTGTCATCATAACAGAAGGAGAAGGCCTCATCACTTGCCAGTGCTATGACCGGATGCCGCTTCCTTACGGCTTCCGCTTCCTTACCGGCCATTACCCTTTCAAGTTCCGTGGGCATTTCATCCCTGAGTTCCTCAGCCTGTGAGGCTATACCTATCAGGGCATCAATATCCACGGTTTTTTCAAGACTTACGGCAGTGATATCTATCTTATCCGTCAGCTTCTCTATCTCAAAGGGCTGCATAAGACCAAGATGCCTTGACCCCGTCTTTATATCGTCAAGCGTCTCAAGATAGCCCAGGACCCTTACCCCGCATTCCTTCTCAAGCAGGTCCTTCAGACGGTCGTAGAAGGCCGGCGATACCCTGTTCAGGATAAGACCTTTGACGTTATTGTCCTTCTTATAATCAAGGACACCCCTGATCATGGCAGACAGAGTCACACTGATCCCCGAGGCATCAACTATGAGGACTACGGGTGTTCCGGTCTCTCCTGCCACCTCGTAGGTCGACCCTTCGGTGCTCACTCCCCCCAGTCCGTCGTAGTAGCCCATCACGCCTTCAATGACCGTGATGTCACTGTCCTTACAGCCCGATGCCAGAAGATAGCGCATCACATCCCCATCCGTGAAATAGGGGTCCAGGTTCCCGACAGGTACCGACAGGGCTGTCCTTAAAAACATGGTATCGATATAGTCGGGCCCGCATTTTCTGGCACTGACCTTAAGACTGCGATTCTTAAGGGCCCTTATAAGACCGCAGGTTATTGTGGTCTTGCCGCAGCCCGAAGAAAGGGCTGAGATCAGTATTCTGTTTATTTTTACTTTTCCCATATATCCACCAGTATGACCGCAAGGGATGATGTCCTGATATTCGTATAGTCAGCCGCCCTGCCGGATCTTATCCTCTCATCCTTATATCCCAGGTTCTCACCGATGTAGACGCAAGCAGCTTCATGGCCGCTGTCGCACAGGCATCTGCATATATCCGCCGCATCCTTCTCCCTGCCAAGGAGTATGAGCAGCTTCTTATGGTTTACAAGCTCTTCTTTAAGGTCAAGCTCTCTTCCATGACAGCTTAAGAACCTCACATCCTGCCATGGGATCATAAGCCTGTCGCACAAGTAAACACCCGATGATATTCCCGGAATGGTCACTATCTCATATTCGTCAAGCCTGTCCACTATACCCGCTGCCCCGGAGTAGAAACCTATATCACCCGAATACAGCAGGGCAACCTCATCCGGTTCATTATCCTTTAAATATCTGTCTATCTCATCCTTATCGTAGCTTACGAATAGCTTCTTATCACCGATACGGCTTCGGTCAAGCGCCCCCAGTCCGTCTATCATACGGCCGGCCCCTATTATGTGGTCGCAGTCGGACAAGGCTCTTAACGCCTTCATGGTAAGATCCCCTTCCCCACAGCCGGTACCTATAAGATAAGCCTTCTTCCTCTTCTTTTCTTCAAGTCCCAGTATATTAAAAATATCCTTAAGTGTGAAGGTCTCCTCCTTATCCTCAGACGGCCTGCCGATCACAAGACAGCTGATACCAAGTTCACGGGCTGCTTCGAGCTTCTCGTAATAGCCTCCCTCCTGCCCCGATTCCTTGGTCACCACCACATCAGCCCCGCATGCCTTAAACATGGCAAGGTTTAAATCCCTGTCGAAGGGACCCTGCATGCAGATAATGTGCGCCGGCTTAAACTTAAGTCCCGTACACCTGTTTATCGCCTCCGCCGACGGAAGCACACGAACGTAGCATCTGTTTGCATAATCACTTATGGCGGTATATTCCTCAAGGTTTTTGGAGCCGGTCGTGATAAAGATATTCCTTATGTCCGATCCGTTAATGTATGAAACCGCATCAGACAGGGAATCGAACCGGATGATCCCCTCTTCATATGATATGTCCTTTTTATCGGACAGCTCATCCCTTGCCACCCTGTACAGCTTAAGTCCCGCCGCCTCACATGCCGCTCTTATATTCCCGGACACGATCCTTGCATAGGGATGCGTGGCATCTACGCAGACGTCGAATCCTTCTCTCCTTATAAGTTCTTCCATCTCCTCTTCATCCATACGTTTATGATGGATGATAAGCTCATCGTCCTCAGGAAGAAGCCCCGCTCCGTAGTCCGAAGCCACACATATATGCATGCTCTTTACGGTTCCGGTCTTTTTCCTTCCCGAAACGAAGGCTTCCGCGATCCTGCGTCCTTCACTTGTACCGCCAAACAATAACACCTTCATAGCCTGTATCCCCTTGGTGTAACCATATGACCGCCTATATTTTTCGTCATCGAGTTACCTATAAATACCGTTGTGAACATATCGGCTTCAACATTCCCAAGCTCCTTAAGGGTCGTGACCCTGACCGTCTCGCCTTTCCTGCCTATGTTCCTTACATAACCGCATACCGTATCCGGATTCCTCACCTCAGACACTATATCGCAGGCCTTCTTAAGATAGCCTGTTCTTTTCTTACTGGCGGGATTGTAAAGAGCAATGACGTAGTCCCCCTCCGCTGCTGCCCTGAGCCTCTTCTCTATAAGGGCCTGTGGCGTCAGCAGATCACTTAAGCTTATTATGGCAAGGTCATGGCCTGCAGCCGCCCCCAAAAGGGCTGATCCGGAAAGGGCTGCCGTAACACCGGGAACCACCTCTATATTAACCTCCGGATATTCGCAGGACAGCTCGTATATGAGCCCGGCCATTCCGTATATACCGGCATCCCCGCTGCATATCATGCACACATCTCCCCGTCCCGAAGCCGCAGCCTCAAGGGCCATCCTGCACCTCTCCTCTTCGGCCCTCATGCCCGTTTCAATATATTCCTTATCACCCGGGAGCATGGGCTTTACCAGATCAATGTAGGTTTTATATCCGGCGATGATCCTGCATTTATCAAGGACCTCTCTGGCCCTTATCGTCATTCCCTTTTCATCACCCGGACCGATACCCACCACATACAAGCCACGGGGACGGTTCTTTTGGCATTGCATCCGGGTTCTCACGGCTACCGCAACCGTCACGCCATCGTATGCTTCTTTCCTGACGATGAGCCTTCCACCCTCAGCCACGGCACTCCGTTCACACACATTATCAACACCCGTAACCCCGCTTACGAAGTCCGAGCCGGCAAAATCACCCTCCACCCTTTTTAGCCTGTCCGCCGAATAAAAGGTGCAAGGCAGGCCCTCTTCATTACAGTAAGCAAGCAGGCCCTCTTCATCCGCTTTAAGGTCTATGCTGCATATTCTCTTTATCGCGGATTTGTGCAGGTTATGTAAACCAAAACACCTGTCTATCGCAGCCCTTATCGTCTCCCTGTCCGTTCCCCTTCTGCATCCTATCCCCACATTTAAGCACGCCGGGACCAGATCCAGTGTTATCATATCCTCCCGGTTCCAGCCTTCATCATGATCCCCTCTTTTTTTGTATGTTATCCGAAGCTTCTTCCCATATCCGGCCTCGTTATCCTTTCCCGGACTGTTTATGGCAGTTCGTCCATTATCTGCCGTACCGGAAATTTTTTTATCATCGCGCATCCCGGAAGTATATCCGCTGTCCGCGAGTATATATCCGTCCGGGATATCAGCCGGCATAAGGTCAATCGTATCACTGACTTCATTTACCACCATAAGCTTTTCCCCCTCAAGCAGGGCTGCCGTCAGGACCTTAGCCCTCTCAAAGTCAGTGATGACCAGGTCGTGTGACCTTGCAAACATATCCACCGCAGTAAGTCCGGCCACATCCGAAGCGGTTGTTATAACAGGTATTGTTTTAAGCCTGTCCGATATGGTACGCGCCAGCTCATTGGCCCCGCCAAGATGACCTGACAGGATGGGGATGCAATAATTCATTCCATCATCAACCACAAGCACCGCCGGATCCTTCGATTTATGTTCAAGGCAGGGGGCTATCATACGTACCGCTATGCCTGCCGCGCAGATGAAGATCAGCGCATCTGCCCGGGGGAATTCCCGCCGCACATATCCTGCCATCTCTTCCCTGTCAAATAAAATGACACATCGGTCCTTAACCAATGTGTCAGATTTATGTTTTATGTAAACCTTTATATCCGAACCCTTACAGAAATTCTCCTCTGTTAACAGGTCCCTTATTCTTCCTGCTGCTCCGGCTCCTTCGGTTGTTACCGCAAATATTACGGTCTTCATTCAATGTACCTGCCCCTTCCGGCGCCCTCTCTATCTTGCCTTCCTCTCAGGGTGCATCTCATAGAAGCGCCGCTTATCCTCATACATGTTCTCATCGGCATGGCGAAGAGCCGTGCGGACATTTTTGGCATTCCCCGCGGCAGAACACCCTACCGCCAAGCTGACCCTGGTACGCCGCCCAGCAGCCTGCTTAAGCTCTTCCACCTTAGCAGTCAGCTCCTCCTGTGAGATATTCTTGATGAGGACACAGAATTCGTCGCCTCCCGCCCTGAATATCTCCTCTTCATTAAACACATCCCGCAGGGAATCCGCCGCATCCCTAAGGAGCTTGTCCCCGGCAGGATGGCCTTCATTATCATTAACGGTCTTAAGGCCGTTAAGGTCAGCGAAGATAACACCGATAGACTCAGCACCCTCCTCACTTCCCTTACTTAAGCGATCTACAAGATTGTTCATCTCGTTACGGTTCATGACACCCGTGAGCAGATCCCTTGAACTTAAGATGCGAAGCCTGTCCACCATAAGATAATTGGCTATCTCCGATGCCAGTATAAAGGTCGTAATTTCCAATGTTTCCTTGATATCGCCTGCATCCTCACTGTCATAGCTCACCGCCCATATATATCCCAGAAGATCCTTACGGATCTTAAGGGGAAAGAGGATGATGGAATCAACGCCCGCCTGCCTGAGAGATTCATACCATACGGGATTCCTCTCCTTTATGACCTCCATTTCCGTTTCATTCCGCGCAACTATGCAGTTGCTGCCGGATATGGTCTGTTCGAATGACTCGGCTATGGGATAGAAATCAACACCTTCCACATGTTCATCTATCGCATTCTCAAAGGGAGGCTCGGAATCCTGACACAGGACAGAGCATGTCCTCTTAAGCCTGTCCATCAGGAGTATGCAGCAGCTCCTGGCCTTACACAGATGACGTATATCCTTGATGACATCCTGCATGGTGGCAATAAAATCAGTAGCACTGCGCAGCTTGATACAGGTTGCCAATACCTCACCGGCCATGTTGGATGAGGTCGAACTCATGACAGAGGAATCGGGCTCGAAATTAACCTCCATCGAATAAGTGCAATAGCAGATATTCCCATCATCCGGATACAAGGGCATAAAGTTCATGTTAAACCAGATATCGAACCTGTCCGGGTGGGCATATGAATGTACACACTTCTTAAGGACCGCAGCCCTGTAGCAGGCAGCCTCGAAATTAAGGTCTCTGGTAAGGTAATCCGTGTACAGGGAACCCGGCACGAACTTATCGGTAAGCATGCGCATGTTCTCGGGCGGATTCTCAATGGAATCGATATAGGCCTTGTTGCCCGTGACTATACGTACATCACCGTACTTATCCCCTTCAAGCTTCTCAACGGAAACAACACAGGTCATTGTATACATGCTGTCCACTGTTGTCTGAAAATTCATATCTGCCTCCGCAATTTAACGCGAAACTGCTTTGATTGGTTACATGGTATGTACATATACACAACAATTATATCTTCTGTAAATACAAAATACAATCCATTTATTTAATTCGGAGTGAAAACCCGTATTTGATTTTGCACCGGATTACGGGTATGATGTTATGGGAGAAACGGAGAATTATAAGGAGACATGCCATGCTAAGAGAAACCACCACCAAATACGGGCCTTTAAGAGGACTTCCCGGGAATGATCCCAGGGTAACCGTGTATAAGGGAATACCCTATGCCATGCCCCCTGTGGGTGATCTTAGATGGAAGGCACCCGTATACGGAAGGACATGGGAAGGAACACTTGATGCCGTAAGGTTTGCCCCCATATCAATACAGGACCGGCCCGGTATGGGCGACGATCTCTATTGCCTGGAATGGCATGTGGACCCGGACATTCCCATGAGCGAGGACTGCCTGTATCTTAACATATGGACACCCGCGAAGAAGATGGATGAGAAGCTCCCGGTTCTTGTCTGGTTCTTCGGAGGTGCCTTCCAGTGGGGCTATACTGCCGAGATGGAATTCAACGGGGAGCGGCTGGCAAGGCGCGGTATCATCGTAGTAAGCGTTAATTACAGGCTGGGAGCCTTCGGCTTCTTAGCCCATAAGGAGCTTTCGGCAGAATCACCCGATGCACCGGGTAACTTCGGTCTCCTTGATCAGAAGGCCGGCCTCAGATGGGTATATGAAAACATACAGGCATTTGGCGGCGACCCCGAAAACATAACCATTGCCGGCCAGTCGGCAGGCGGCGGATCGGTCCTTAACCAGATATGCAATAAGGATAACTACCCCTTGCTCAAGGGTGCCGCGATATTCTCGGGTATCATACGTTTCCCCGGGGATGCCATACTGACACCCGCGCCCATAGATAAGGTAAGTGAATTGGGTGATGAATTCCTTAAGTTCCTTGGAGTATCCCATATAGAGGAAGCAAGGAAGCTTGATGCCCTGTTCATAAGGGATAAATACGCTGAGTTTGCTGAGGATCACAACAGGTTTGTTCCATGTATTGACGGAGTTAACTATAAGGGGGACGCATACGATCTGTTTACCGCAGGTGACTATGCCGACATTCCCGTAGTGACAGGCTATACATCCGATGAATTTATCATAAACGGAACCAACGCCGTTAAGGCCTCTGTTTATGATGCGGTAGGCAAGGTTACAAGGGATGGGGGCAGGAAGGATGTTTATGTATATGAATTCTGTCCGGATATCCCGGGTTGGGACAGGCCGGGCGTCTTCCATTCGTCAGATCTCTGGTTCTGGTTCGAGACCCTTAACATGTGCTGGCGCCCCTTTAGCGGAAAACATTACGAGCTGGCCGGAAGGATGTGTGACCGTTTCGCTGATTTTGTCAAATACCATGATCCGAACGGTTCAAGTAACGACCCAGAAAACGATGGCAATAAAAACGTTCCACGGGATACCGTCCCATGGAACGCTGCAAGCAATGATAATATGAATGTTTTTACACTGACTCTCTGATCATAAGGGTACATGGTATCTTAACCATATTCCCGTTAAGCCTTACTCCCGAAGGCTCTGCCGTTATCTTCTCAAGCAGGAGCCTGGCCGATGTTTCGCCTATCTCCTCAAGGGGAAGCCTCATAGATGTTATCCGACCACCTTGCATAGAGACGGAGGTTCTGAAGGACCACCATATAGCCTCTGTCCTCTAAGTACTTCATAATGCCCTCAACAATATCGGGCGTCGTCTTTTTTCTTCCGTTAAGGACATTTGACACGGTCGCGATCGACACACCGCATTCACGCGCGATGTCCTTGATAGTCATTGTCTTTACTTATACCTGTTTTTGGGCGCAAAATCCCTGAGTATCATTAATTATATCAACCGAATTGTCACTCAATTATCACACATGCGCCCTGGCCCATTATCCTTTATTTACAAGTCATTTTCCTTTATATGCCAATTTGGCATAAGTCTTGAAGTCTATATCCGCAGAAATTATGATACAATCTCACAAGGGTCTTATGTACATAGAAATCCAATATAAATCTTATCCGGGAATTTTAGATATGAAGAAAACAACACTAGGGACAATCATAAAGAAGCTGCGTGAGAGTCACAGCCTTACTCAGCAGCAGCTTGCAGATATGCTTAATATTACCCAGGCACCGATCTCACGATGGGAAAACGGGGAAAGAGAAATGAGCTTACCCATCATGCGGCGCATTGCCGAGGTATTTGACATGACCTTGTCTGATCTTATGGATATGGCGGATGATGTTGATGTCACGGACGGGGAACCTGTTAATATCATAGTCATTGAAGATGTGCCGGTAGAGCTAAGCGGCACTGTATCCATGCTTAAAAACAGCCTTCACTCCGAGAACGGGCTTACGGTAACGGGTTTCCTGACCGGACAGGAGGCGATCGTCCACTGCAGGGAAAACAGGGTTGATATAGCATTCCTTGACATAGAGCTTAACGGTCACCGAAATGGTCTCGAGCTGGCAGCCGAGCTTAAGAGCATCGCCCCCAAAATGAAGGTCATCATCCTTACGGCGTATCACGAATATGCTTCGGATGCATGGGAGCTTCACTCCGAAAATATAATAGATGACTTTATCTTAAAGCCACTCACTCCCAGGCGTCTTAACAGGGAGCTTAAGCTTATGGGTAACATCACGATCAGGCAGGATGACCAGTCTTAAGCGGTATCCTCATTTCCGCTGAGGTTCCTCCGCTCTCCCTTCTTCTTACATACAGGCTCCCGCCCATGGTAAGTCTTATTCTGTCCGATATGTTATGAAGAGCTCCGCTATTACAGTTCAGATCAAGTTCCTCCTGTGCAATGCCTTCTCCGTCATCCAGTACAGTCACTACCGCATCATCTCCCAACCTTTGGGTCATTATGGTCACGGTAAGGACTCCGTTACCGCCCCCTGCATGCTTTATCGCATTTTCAACAAGAGGCTGCAGGGATAGTGCCGGCAGCTTGAAATCGCTAAAGGGTGTATCCCATATAACCTTTAGCCTGTCACCTTTAAGTATCTCCTCCACGGCAATATAGGCATTGGTATTTTCTTTCTCCTTTTCAAAGGGTATGGGCTGCGTCAGGGCAAATGCCCGGAAATTGGCCTGTAAATACTCCGAGAAATGATCGATAGCCGGCATTACCGAATCAGGTTTATCCTGAGCGAGATAGTAGATGGAGCTCATCGTGTTAAAGATAAAATGAGGCCTTATCTGGTTGACGAGTGCCTGAGTACGTGCCTGCTTAAACTCACTATCCTTACGCACCCATTCCCTTATGTACATAACCCCTCCGACAATGATCTCAGCAATCATAAGAATCAGAAGCACAAGGGACTTATCAGCACTGCCTGTCACAAGGAAGATGACCGCATCAGCACTGAAGGCTGCCGGTATCAGCCACCGGATAATATCTGTCCTTTTTACAGGACGTTTATATACCGATAGCCACGAGGCGGCCGCTCCCGTCACGATCACCGGTATAAGCATGTCATGGAGCTCAACGATCCCTGCAAGCTGCAGGATAAAGCCTGCTCCCGCCATACCTGCCGTGATCAAAAACAGGAGCCCGTGCTTTAGGTGGCTGACTCCGTCGTATGAATACATGAGCATCTGAACGATAAGCACCGGAATGAGAAAATAAGCACATATTCCTGTATAATAATAGGCTTGGGCATGTTCACTGAACAGCAGTGGTAGAAGCGGAAGACCCATAAGCTTCCATAGACCTGTCATTGCAGTAAGCGCACCCAGATAAAACAGACGGAGCCTTGTACGCGGTTCATAGGGCATGAACAGGGCAACAACAGCCTGAAAAATACCCGAAATAATGACTATAATCGAAAGGATCAACACAGGACGGTCATAGTACATCTGAATGTACATGCTCATAAACCTGTCGGTTATGATAAACTGCGGGTCATTAAGCGGCTGTCCGTAAACCGGTATAATATCTACATGGATTGTCCTGGAGGCGTATCCGGACGGAACAGGGGCACTCTGCCAGTAATTGCCCGGCGTCCTTCCGATATGCGGCTTCTCCATTCTCGGCACATATTCCCAGGGACCCGCCTCCGATCCCTCCACAGTGACCCTGCTGTAGGCATGCTTGATATAAAAGGTCAGGTACAGGGTTCCGTAATTGGCCACACTATCGGGAACTTTAAAGGTATAGGTGTAGCCACCCTCATCATCCTCCGAAACACCCTTCTCATAGTCCGTGATCATAAACATTGAAGGATATCCGAATCCGGCTACCGAAGTATTGGGATTGCGGTACACCCAGACGACAATGAATACCATTGCCGCCCCAAGAACCGCAAGTATGATTGCTTTTACATCCCTCATATTCAGCTCCCGTGATCAGAACTGCTTTACCCTAAGCTCCAGTACGCTTGCGCACGGAAGCTTAAGTTCGATCCTGTTTCCGTCTGCCTTATAATCATTGAATTCCTTCACGCCGACCTTATCCGGTTCCCCGAAGGTATTCTTATCCTTCGGATCGGCTCCCTTAAGGATATTGGCCTCAAGGACCTCGTATGACTTTTCGTTTGTAAGCTTTATCGTCAGATCTTCATCATCGGTCATTGACAGGTTATTAAGGGTTATGGTTATCACGCCGTCCTTAACCGAAACCGATTCGGTGACCTTGGGAACCATACGTTCTTTGGCCGTACCTGCATCCTTACCTCCCGATAAGGATGATTCAAGAAGCCTGGCTCCCTGATGATGCTTAAACATCTTGAATACATAGTAGGTAGGCGTCTTTATCATCTTCTCACCCTCAGTCAGGATCACAGACTGGAGAACGTTAACAAGCTGGGCGATGCAGGCAAGCTTAACCCTGTCGCAGTGCTTGTTGAAGATGTTAAGGGATATACCTGCAACAAGGGCATCCCTCATGGTGTTCTGCTGGTAGAGGAAGCCCGGATTGGTCCCCTCCTCAACCTCGAACCAGGTTCCCCATTCATCGATCGACATACCCACCTTCTTTTCCGGATCGTACTTATCCATGATGGCCCCGTGACGCCTTATGAGCTCCTCAATATGATGGGCAGCCCACAGGGTCTTATACCACAGATCTTCATCGAACTCGGTGGCACTTACCTTGGGAAGCCAGCCTTCGGGAAGGGTATAGTAATGCAGGGACAGAAGGTCCATGAACCCATGGTTCGCAGGATCGACGTGCTTGTAGCAAGTCTCCATCACATCATTGGTCCAGTAGTAGTCCTCCGAATTGGCTCCGCAGCATATCCTCTTGATGGGATTCTTAGGATCATACTGACGGATGAAGGTCTGGTATCTTCTGTATTCATTGGCGTAGTACTCGGGCGTCATGTTGCCGCCGCAGCCCCAATTCTCGTTGCCAACGCCGAAGTAATCAACCTTGAAGGGAGCTTCATGTCCGTTCTTCTTACGAAGCTCTGACATGGGCGATGAGCCGTCAAGCGTCATATACTCTATCCACTCGGACATCTCCTGTACCGATCCGCTTCCCACGTTTCCGTTGATATAGGTCTTGCATCCCAGCTGGCGGCACAGCTCCATGAACTCATGGGTGCCGAAGGAATTGTCTTCCACCACCCCGCCCCAGTTGGTATTGATCATCTTCTTGCGGTCCTTCTTATCACCTATACCGTCCTTCCAGTGGTATTCATCGGCAAAGCAGCCTCCGGGCCAGCGAAGAAGGGGTATACCCATCTCCTTAAGGGCGTCCACAACATCCTTTCTCATGCCGTTAACATTGGGTATGTCGGAATCCTCACCCACGTAAAGGCCCTCATAGATACACCTTCCCAGATGCTCCGAAAAATGGCCGTATATCTCGGGTGATATGGTATCAAGTTCTTTGGTTTCATTGATCGTAAGCTGAGTCATGTTTCCTCCTCTGTGGCATCCTATATTGTCTCTTCTGCCTGCCTCTTATATATTGGTTATCCTGACCGTGATGAGGGATCTTTTTACCATCCGTCACCACTTCCCTTTCGGACATTTATTGTCCTTCTTCATGCTTCTTATAAGACAGTAGCAACCGCACGCAAGACAGGTGCCCGTGGAATTCCTGTCGCATCCTTCACAGAATGACATCCTGTCCTTAATAAGGCCTTCTCCCGCCCTCTCTCCTTCAGACATAAGCCGGTAGAGCTTATCCGCATAGGCGCCGATATCCTGCGGTATCGAGGCTACGATGTCGCACATCCTGCAGAACCGGAGAGTACTACTGTCCATAATATGCATTGGCCCCGTGCTTGCGGTTGAAGTGCTTCTCCTTGATATTGTCGGGAGCGGGCTTAACGTCATGGTTTATAACCTCGGTAAGCCTTGCCATCTTTGCGACCTCTTCAAGGACAACGGCATTATGAACAGCCTCATCGGCATCCTTACCCCAGGTGAAGGGACCGTGATTCTTGCACAGAACAGCCTCCGTATACCTGTGGTCTATTCCCCTCTTCTCGAAGGTCTCGATGATAACAAGGCCGGTGTTCTTCTCATAGGCCTCGTTTATCTCCTCATCCGTAAGGTTCCTTGCGCAGGGGATGGGACCAAGGAAATGATCCGCATGGGTCGTCCCGTAAAGGGGGATGTCCCTTCCTGCCTGAGCCCATGCAACGGCCTCGGTCGAATGAGTGTGAACTATACCGCCTATCTCAGGGTAACGCTTATATAATTCAAGATGGGTTGCCGTATCGCTAGAGGGCTTGTACTTACCCTCAACCTTATTGCCCTCAAGGTCCATTACAACCATATCGTCGGGGCTTAAGGTATCGTAATCAACACCGCTGGGCTTGATGACAAAGTATCCGGACTCCCTGTCGATACCCGAAACATTACCCCAGGTATAGATAACAAGTCCCTTGCGGACAAGTTCCATATTTGCTTCATATACATCTTTCTTAAGTTGTTCTAACATTTCACTCCTCTTTTCTTAAAATTTCATCTGCCGATTTAAGAGACATAGAACCGTCCCTTGTCTCCTAGATTGTA
Organism: Lachnospiraceae bacterium UBA3641; assembly: GCA_002373875.1. GTDB lineage: Bacteria > Bacillota > Clostridia > Lachnospirales > Lachnospiraceae > UBA2868. The sequence continues at coordinate 10,760 of DFKQ01000010.1, read as the reverse complement.
AAGAGCTTGCCTGCTGCTTCCTGAGCCGGAAGAGTCTTCCTGTAAGCATCCGTATATTCGTCGAATCCCTTGACATCCGCAGGGTCCGGATTAACGACTTCACCCGCGTCTGATCCGAATACCTTATCGGCAAGATAAGCTGCAAGGTCCGTACCCTTACCCTTTAGCATATATGCCGCAAGTATGGCCATACCCCAGGGGCCGCCCTCGCCTGCCGTAGTCATAACGGCAACGGGTGCGTTCATGGCTGCTGCGAGCATCTTCTGTCCGACACCCTTGGTCTTGAAGAAACCGCCGTGTCCGTAGAGCATGTCAACCGGAACCTTCTCCTCCTTGAAGAGGATATCGCATCCGATCTTAAGGGTTGCAAGAGAAGCATAAAGATGTGTCCTCATAAAGTTGGCGAGCGTGAACCTGGCATCGGGTGTCCTTATGAACATGGGACGTCCCTCGTTAAGACCCGTGATAGCTTCGCCTGCATTATAGTTATAGGCAAGAAGGCCGCCGCAGTTCTTGTCGCCCTCAAGAGCCTTGTTGTAGAGCACCCAGTAGAGCTGACCCATATCAACCTTATTGCCCTTGGCTTCTTCGTATTCCTTGAAGAGGTTAACCCAGCCGTTAAGGTCTGTGGTACCGTTATTGCAGTGAGCCATGGCAACAGGGGAACCGTCGGGAGTAGTTACCATATCAAGCTCCTCATGCCTCTTTTTAAGTGACTTTTCAAGAACCACCATCGCGAAGAAGGAAGTACCTGCGGATACGTTACCGGTCCTTACCTTGACCGAATTGGTCGCTACCATACCCGTTCCCGCATCGCCCTCGGGAGGACACATGGGGATACCGGCTTCAAGGTCTCCCTCGGGATCAAGGTATCCGGCGCCTTCGGCTGTAAGAGTTCCGGCATCCTCGCCCGCATTCAGCACCTTGGGAAGGATATCGGCAAGCTTCCATGAATAGCCCTTATCCGAAATGAGCTCATCGAAGGAAGCCATCATCTTCTTATCATAATCAAGAGTACCGTCACCTATGGGGAACATACCCGATGCTTCACCCACGCCCATCACCTTACATCCGCTTAGCTTATAGTGGATGTAGCCTGCCAGCGTGGTGAGGAAGGCAATATCCTTAACATGCTCTTCACCGTTTAAGATCGCCTGATAGAGGTGGGCGATGGACCAGCGCTGCGGAACGTTAAAATCAAAGCGCTCAGACAGAATACCTGCTGCCTCACCGGTTATCGTATTACGCCAGGTCCTGAAGGGAGCAAGCAGCTCATCCTTATCATCAAAGGGAAGGTAGCCGTGCATCATACCGGATATTCCGATAGCACCGACCTTCTTAAGGGTTACCCCGTACTGACTCTTAACATCCTCCTTGAGTGACTTATAGCATGACTTAAGGCCGTTATCGATATCCTCAAGACTGTATGTCCAGACACCGTCCACGAACCTGTTCTCCCAATCATGTGCTCCCTGTGCTACAGGCTTAAACTCATCGTCAATAAGCACTGCCTTGATACGGGTCGAACCAAACTCGATACCCAGTACCGCTTCACCTCTGCTGATCAATTCCGCTGCATTACTCATGTTTCTTCCTCCTATGTGAGTCAGGGGACGTATCTACTGACTCATTCTGCTAATAATTCATTGAATACGGAAACCCGGTAAAATGAGTCAGTAGATACGTCCCCTGACTCACATGAGTTCGAAGTCCAGAAGGCTTAGATTGCTCTCGCCCCTGAACTTAAAGTAGAGCGCATAGACTCCGTCTTCTATATTAACACAAGTTTTCCCTTTTACATAGCCATTAACTGAAGTAACTTTTACGGCCCCTATGAGGATTCTCTCCATGGGCTTATCCATGGGGGCAGCGTATATCTCAACCTGACCGCGGCCGTAGCCCTTGGTCCTTATTGCTATCTCCTTAAGGCCCTTAATATCAAAATACTTATAGCCTATCACGGCCGTATCCCTGATATTGGCAACGATCGAGTGTATATCCCTATCAAGGCCGCTTGTTCCGTCGATATCATCAGGATGCGCGATATGCCCGTATGCATCGGGTGTTATATCCGAATGATCCTGCATTATCCTCGGAAAATCATCACTTATCCACCCTATCCATGGGATCAGCATATATCTGTCCTTACGAAGGTCATATACATTAAGGTCATCCCTCAAAGTGTCCCTTTCAAGGTACATATTACATGCAATGTAGGCAGGAAATACCCCCTTGCCCTCAAGCGGCGTGCCGGTGCATGAAGTGATCTCGGCCTGTCTTATGGAGCCGTCTTCTTCTATCTTTATCCTTTCGAAGCACCCCTGACGTGAATAGTTATGTCCGTTCGTGTGCCTGTGGTAGAAGATATACCACTCCCCTTCTATCTCAACCATGCTCCCGTGATTGTTGGCGTAGGGAACAGACGGAAAGTCAGCCTTCTTGTAGGTATCGATCCCTATGTCGGCATTGCTTATTATCACACCACCGTAGGTGAACTTATCCGTGGGTGACCCGGCCGTCGCATAACAGAGCTCATGGTTAACAACGGATGAGTAGATAAAATAATAGGTATCCCCCTTCTTACGTATCGAAGGGGCCTCGAAGAATTCATGGCCCTCAAAGCCGGTACCCTTGCTGTAATATTCACTGGGTGCAATAAACTCAGGTTCCCTGACTATGGTCAGCATGTCCTTATCAAGGACAGTCACCATGGCCCCGTGCTTATCAGGATTCCCTGCCTCGCAGAAGCCTGTGTACAGGTATGTTCTGTCCCCTTCCGTAAGGACTCCCGGATCGAACTGCTGCTCATCCCCTTCCCTATCGCCAAGAAATGTACCGTCCTCATAGTGAACATAGCCTAAAAACTCATACCTTCCCGCCGGTTCATCGCAGACCGCCACGGAGATCCTGCTAAAGCTGCTCAATGCATAATAGAGGTAGTACCTCCCATCCGGTCCCACCGTGACATCCGGGGCATAGAGGTTGCCCAGGAGATCGCCGTTAGCGGGATCCTGAGACTTTTTATATATGACTCCTTCGTAGCGCCAATCCGACAGATCATTAACAGGTGCCGACCAGCATACATAATCAAGTTCGCAGTAAACATCCCCGTTATACTTATCATGGGAACCGTATATATAAACACGGTCGGCGAACACATATGGTTCGCCGTCCGGAATATATTCATACGACGGAAGATAGGGATTTACCGGCTGTTTAATATCATGCTTCATCTTTTTTCTTCCTTTATGAATTCAATATTTGACTGATCACTCTTTCACGCCGCCGATCGTAAGACCCGTAACGAAATACCTCTGAAGGAAGGGGTAGAGCATTACGATGGGAAGCATGGTTGCAACGGTGGCTGCGCTGCGGATGGTCACGGGTGTGATGGTAGCCGCACCGTTCTTGGCATTCTCGGCCGATCCCGACTGCTGCATGACCGACGAGAGCAGCTTCATAAGCTCGTACTGAAGGGTCGTATACTGGGTCTTCATACGGTTGTAGAGCATTGCATCGAACCATGAGTTCCACTGCCATACCGCAATAAAGAGGGCGACCGTTGCATACACCGGCTTACACAGGGGTGAAATGATATCCTTGAATATCGTGAAGTAGCCTGCACCGTCGAGCTGGGCTGATTCTTCGAGTGATTCGGGAATACCCTCCATGTAGGTCCTCATTACCAGCATGTTAAAGGCCGAGATCATACCGGGTATCCAGTATACATGGAAGGTACCCGTAAGTCCTAAGTTCCTGTAAAGGAGGAATACGGGGATCATACCACCGTTAACATACATCGTTATTACCCAGAAGAGTGATAACTGGGACTTAAAGAGGAAACGCTTACGACTCACCACGAAGGCAAGAAGCGCATTCGCAAAGAGTGATGTAAGTGTTGCAAGTACAGTCCTTCCGACAGTTACCTTGGCTCCTACCCAGATGTTCTGCATAGCGAACACCGTCTTGTAGTTCTTAAGTGAGAACTTGCGGGGCCATAAATATATCTTGCCTCTTACCGCATCGATACCATCGTTAAAGGAAAGGGCAACGGTATTGATGACCGGGTAAAGAGTGATTATGACAAAGACCAGAAGGAACACAAACACCACTACCGAAAAAACCTTGTCACTTATCGGTTTGCTTACTTTATATTCTTTATTCTCATTCATGTCGCATCCCCCCTTAGAATAACCTTTGTTCGCTGTATCTCTTGGCAAGAGCGTTTGCCATAACGATAAGCAGGATACTTACCGCGCTCTTGAAGAGACCTGCCGCTGTACCGAGTGAATAGTCATTCTGGGAAATACCCCATTTCAGGACGTAGATATCGATAGTCTGTGATACCGACTGTACCAGACCGTTTCCAAGGAGGTACTGAACCTCGAATCCGGCGTTTAACACATTACCTACATTCATGAGAAGAAGAATAAGGAATGTTGGCTTAATGCCCGGTAGGGTTATATATTTTATCTTCTGCAACCTGTCTGCTCCATCGATGGCGGCCGCCTCATAAAGACTGGGGTCGATGGCTGTGATGGCTGCCAGGTATATGATCGCATTCCATCCGGTCTCCTTCCAGCAGTTGGCGAAGGCAACTATGGGCCAGAAGTACTTGGGAAATGCGAAGAAGTTGATAGCCTGCTTAATGATTCCAAACCTTAATAGAATGTCATTGATGATACCGGTTGCCGATAAAGAATCATGAAGGATACCGGTAACTACGATCCATGACAGGAAGTGGGGCAGGTAGGATATTGTCTGTATGGGCTTTTTAAGCCATGCCCTCCTTACCTCATTTAAGATAATGGCAAAAAGGACTGCCATTATTGTTGTCGTAACCAGATTGATAAGGCCCATTGCAAAGGTGTTTCGAATGACCTTGATAAATACCGCATCCTCGAAAAGGAACCTAAACTTGTCAAGGCCCACAAACTTGGAACCGAGAAGTCCCTTCTTGGGTTTGTAGTTCTGGAAGGCCATGAGCCAGCCGGTCAGGGGCCAGTAGTAGAATACGATGCCATATGCTACCATAAAGAAGGAGACGATCATCAGAAACTTCTGACGCTTTATTTCCTTCCACATTTCTCTCCTGTCCATTTTTTCTTTTTTCTTATTCTGTGCCATAACGTACTCCTGTTATATATTGGCTAATCGGTTTTTTCGTATGAAAAGGGCAGCAACAGTGTTTGTCGCATAGTTGCTGCCCCTATTTTAATGCGTTCTGATCAAAATCCGTTTGCGGATTTTGCTGCGCCTGATCCGGTCAGCGTCAGCTGACATCTTCCTTGCGGATCAGTGTGCATATTTTACCTGATAATAAGCGAAGCTTATTTGAAGGTATCAAGTATCTCCTGCATCTCGGCAAGGAAATCTTCGGGCTTGCATGCATTGTATGCTTCCATATATTCATCCCAACCCTTTTCGAAATCCTTAGCCATTACAACCTTAGGTAACCACTCATGCTTGCACTCACCCATCTTGGTCCATGCCACACCACCGGGAGTCTCGGTTGTGAAGTTGTTGGAGTATGAGTACATCGGGAACCAGGGACCATTGGTCTCCTGAACCGAACCGATCAACTGAGGATAGGTTGTTACGCCGTATGCATCGAAGCAATCCTTAAGAGGCTTAGCCATATCGTTCATGAATTCCGAAGGCTGCTCCTCAGGCTTGTTGGCGTTCTTGCCGTCTTCAGACGTACCCTTCCACTGAGGGAAGTAAGAATACTGACACCTGTGTGCTGCCTGATAAGAAGTATCTGCCCAGTTCTGCCTCTGCTCATCCGTACGATAGAAGAGTCCGTCATCATCTACTTCATAGTCAACGCCCTTAACGCCCCAGAAACGAAGGTCATGAAGCTCCTGATCCATAGCGCAGTCTACAAGGAACTTGAAAGCTGCATCGGGATCTTCACAGTCTGTTGTGATGGCGATACCTGAAGCCTGATTAACGGTATCATCATATGTATGCCACCTGTTCTCCATGCCTGCCTTTGTGGTAAGACCGAGAGGAACATAGTTGCAGCCCTTCTGGTCAAGACCTGTCTGCTTGAAGGAATCGTTTACGGTGTAAGCGAAATCCCACCACTGGTCGACCATACCGAGTACGCGGCCTGTTGACAGCTTAGCGATGTACTCATCGTAGGTCTGGGTGAATGACTCGGGATCTACGAAGCCTTTGTTGTACTCTTCATTGAGCTTCTTGAAGTAAGCGATGGTATCCTCTGAGGTGTTGTAATCCTCGATCTTCATATCCTTCTTGTTTACGATTACTGAACCATCGTTGGGATATCCGCCAAGGAACTGGCCTGCATTCTCAAGACAGAAGTATCTCCAGTCCTCACAGAGAATGGTATAAGCCATGTTCTCGGTACCGTCTTCCATTGTAGGATTGGCTGCGATGTAGTCCTCAAGGAGCTTGAAGTACTCATCCATTGTCTGGATCTTGGGATATCCTGCCCACTCAAGTACGCGAACCTGAATCCAGAAGGCCTCATCATTATGGGTTGTATCCTTGGTCTCGCCCTTGGTGTTTCCGAAGGGATTGATCCAGTAGATATGACCGTCGGGCTGACGGAACTTCTCCCACTCTTCGGGAGTGAACCAGGTCTCCTTGAACTCGGGATACTGATCGATATAGTCATCAAGAGGAATAAGAGCGTCTGCATCAAGAAGAAGATTCATTTCGTCGGAATCGATGAAGTCAGGGTACTCATCACCTGCGATAAGTGTACCTGTAGCTTCGGCTGCTGTCTGACCTGTAAGCCATGTCTCCTTAACCTTAACGCCCCACTTGTCAGCGATCATCTGAGCGATCTCATTGTCATCATTGATCTCGGAACCGGGCATTGTGATAAACATTGAGAATTCCTTAACCTCACCCGATCCTGCATCAGAATCATCCGCAGCATCGTCTGCATCGTCTGCATCATCGGCATCACCTGCATCTGCAGTGTCTGCTGTTCCCGCATCAGCTGGTGCGGATGCTGCTCCGCCGCCGCAACCTGCAAGCATCGACATTGTAAGTACGGTACTTAATAGAAGTGCTGTTACTTTTTTCAGTTTCATATTTTCCCTCCCTTAAAGATAAAATAAAAGTAACTGTCGGGATTTAATTAGTTTATTCCCCGAACAATATACATTATCCCTGTAAAACGTATTACAAACCACCCACAAATTTAATTTTAAAGGGGGTGAAATTATAGTCTTAAAATTATGTTAACCTCTGTCACATTCACTGACATATTGGTTAAGAACCCATGTGTCAGTTTTCGTTGAACCTCCAATTCATGCATGTTAAAATACATGTAGCTTGTTAATGAAGAAAAAGGATCAATGCGATCGGAGGATTATATGAGGAAATTCAAGGTTGATATATGGGATAAGGATGAGTACGATTACCCGGCTTCTTACGGCTTCAGGCCCTTTATCAAGGCATATCTGCACGAAGATACAAAGGATACGAAAAAGGGTGTGATGCTGGTGGCACCGGGTGGCGGCTACAACATGTGTGTACCCCACGAGGGTGAACCTGTTGCTCTTGAATTCTATGAGAAGGGATACGATGCTTATGTCCTTGCCTACACCACTGATCTTACCTTCGCCTTCCCCCTCAAGGATCAGCCTCTTAATGATATAGGAAGGGCGGTCCGTCTTATAAGAAGGACTAGGCTCGATGCCGGGATAAGGAATGAGAAGCTATTCATCTGCGGCTTTTCGGCAGGAGCTCATCTGTGTGCTACCCTTACCGTACATTTCAAGGATGTAAAAGATCCCGATAAGGTTCTAAACCGCATATCCGCAAGGCCTGACGGGACGATCCTGTCGTATCCCGTAATAACCATGGGCAGGTTTACTCACAAGAGCTCACGTGAAGCCCTGTTAGGGCGATCACCCTCCGGGGAAGAGGTCGATTACTACTCATGCGAGAAGAATGTGGACAACGACACTCCGCCCTGCTTCATATGGCAGACGGCAGAGGATGAGCTGGTACCCGTCAAGAATTCCTACCTGATGGCCCAGGCTCTTATTGATAAGGGGATTCCCTGCGCCCATTATGTCTTTCCCTTCGGCCTTCACGGCCTGGGTCTCGGACGGGAGACCGGTGAAGATACAGACGATTATACCTATGCGCAGTTATATGCCATGGTCAGGGTTCTCTACGGCGAAGGACTGACCGGAGTTCCCGCAAAAAGGATACAAGAGCTTAAGAAACAGTTCCCCAAAGGAGCACAGGGCTCTCTTGAACCGGATGATGATGCCGGGAGCATCCCGCCGGTTTATTTCCCGGAGATCACCTTATGGCCGCAGCTTGCGGACAGCTTTTTGACTCAAATAGAAACACACCGATAACAAATCGGTGTGTTTCTATTTACCGGCCCCTCATTCCCGGGAATTAAGAACCGTCCCCAATTCCCTAAAAGAAACTGTAACTGCTGCCTGCTGTCCTATCCGTGGGCTTATCCCTGCTCCTAAATATTCCACTAAAAATGTTCATTCTATTTTCATTCTTTCCGCATGTTTTCGCCGTCTTCAAACGTTTATATTTATATTTTTATATTGACAAAACCCGCACTTTTTCATATACTGTAGATGAGCAGGAGACTGCTTCAAATGTTTGTTGCTACCCGATATGCAACTAAAAAGTTCCCTCTCTTCGCGTGTATGGTTGAGTGACACGACTTGCACAGCGCGATTAGATTATCACAATCGTGTGTGCCACCTTCACTCAACGGCTTCTTGTGGTGGATCTATTCGGTCTCCACGATAATTCCACGCTCAAAACACAGCTCACAGAAAGGATGCTCGGATGCGTACTTATGTTTCATTTTCTGACACTTGTTTTGGGCGTGAACGATATATTCAAAACCATATCCATCCCTTCTGCAAGCCTCTGCAATAGTTTAATTGACGGATTTCTTGTTCCGTTCTCCAACTTGCTGATCTCTGTCTGGGCGATACCTGTTCTCTCTGCAAGTTCTTTCTGCGTTATATTCTGTGAGATGCGAGCGTCTATAATAGCTCGGATCACATTCATTTCCGGCTGGATTTCCTCGTATGCCTTTGCAAATTCAGGATCATTCATCTTTTTAGTTTTATACTCTTTAAGATTCATGTTAGCCCTCCTTATGGCGACTTAACCAATCTGCACGCCGTTCTTTTGCCAGCTTAAGTTCTTTAGCCGGAGTTTTTTGCGTTTTCTTTACAAATCCGTTTGTCGCTATAATCTTCTTTCCTACGTAAAAGAAATACATCACTCTTGTGATATTACTTCCTTGTTTACAGCGAAGTTCAAAAATACCATCCTCAAGATGTTCCGAGTAGGGCATACGTAATTCTGTCCCCTTCTCTTCCAGTATTTCCATAAGTCCTACCAACTTTGCAGACATCTTGGAATCCAAGGAATCCAAAAACTCCGCTACCGGCTCCCTTCCGTCTTTGCTTGAGTAAAATTCTATTTCAAAAGTCATAAGGACTCCTCTTCTGTATTATATGAGATATATCTCAACCTGTCAACTCTTCAATTATCTTTCAGATCACTACCTGTCCGATTTCACTTGCACTATGACATACGTCAATCATCCACCTTCATATTATACGGCTCACCTTTGATCCTCATTATTGTTTCCTTTTGGATGTCAGTCAGTTCTTCATATTGCTTTTTTTCAAGCATTAGAGCCGCCCAAGCCGTCTTCATCATCGGACAACACGGACATGTCCGCGCGGAAACCACTCCATAACTTCCCATAAAAGGCGGATAGTCCCATCCTTCCTGGTACGCTTCTTCCGGTGTCATAATCTCAGTCTTTCCGCAGACCTCACACACATATTTCATTTTCTCCATAGTCTCTTCCCACCTTTTCAGATCTTCATCTCATTTATACCCGATCAAGCAGATCCATCAGTCCGAGCATCCCCTCTTCTCCCAGTTTGACCAATAGTATCGGTATTGCCTCGAACGCAGCACCTGTCAAAAACATTTCAACGAAAATCGGTCCATCAATATGCTCCTGAGCTTCTTTCCATCTTGCATAGCTCTGGCAATACGCCGCGAACGCCGCCATGTCGATCTCCGTCAGCACACCCATCTCGGACAGTTTCTGACAGAGCCTCTTCCACTCTTCCTTCGCCTCCGGAAGCAACCACTTCGGACAGTCGGGCATTCCCTTTGCAGGCACCGGCTCTTTCGCATTCAGTTTTCTTTTTCCCGGATTGCCTTCCAGCTTCTTCAGCGCCGTAGGCTTCGACTTTATCCCTGCCATCAGAATCCCTCCTGTCTTCGCTCCGCTACGGTCGGCGCAAAGCCGATGTCCACCGGACATCGTGCGCCCTCGTAAAAATGGCAATATAAAAGGACCTCCGAAGAAATCCTTCTATTCTTATCCAAAATTTTAAAACAGATTTTCCGTAGATAATCCCTGAGTGCCTCCACCATCGGATAACTGATATACAGCTTCCCGTTCACTGTCTCATTATCGAAACTTTCAAGCATCTGTTTTACTGCATCCGCATCATCTTCCTTGCCCAGATTGGTTTGATGCATATCATAATCGAAGAAAAGGTATACCTCTGAAAAATCATCTCTCGACAGCCCATCCAACTGTTTACTGATATCATCGTTGCTTTCCCTTAAAACCTCAATGATATCCGTATCAAAATCATCCGCTTTCAGCTTTTTCCATAGCATATAGATGTTCTCCCCTGCCGGAAGCGTTATTATCTTAAAGTTACCGTGAGAAAAGAACACCTTCGAGATAT
>DFKQ01000081.1 GCA_002373875.1 Lachnospiraceae bacterium UBA3641 | reverse complement strand
AAATAATTTCGTTTACTATAATAATAAGTCCGGCTGTTTCACGAACGTTATACTAGATAATGATGCTTTTGTCAATTCATATGACATATCATACGGCGGAAATGATTTTTAGGTATCAGGGCCCAATATATTTATGGACAAATAACCGCATATTTAGTATACTTATTCGGGTATACCTACAAGTTGTAGTGGGTAGCAGGCTCTTTCATGTTTTATACGGAGGTAATGAAATGGCGGAAAACAGACCGACAGGCCGTCAGAGGAAGGTGCTTGACGGCGGTATGGATGTACATAAACGGGGAGAGGGCCTTGGAACGGGTCCTGTAGGATCGGGCGGCAGGCCGGGAGGATCAACCGGTGGAGGCGGCAATCCCTTAAGGAGCGGAGGCGGCAAGCTGGGTATAATAGTCGTCATCATTATTCTCCTGCTTGGCGGCGGCAGGAATCTCTTCTCATCCGAGACACTTAACGATACATATTATGATCAGTCGGCAGGTCAGGATACAAATCAGGGTCAGCCAGACCAGGGACCCGGTCACAGCCTTGCGGAAAGCATACAGAATGAGCCATTTGCACCGGCAGGTCATGGGACTGAGGCTGCCGATACATCGGTTGCCGAAGAAGCCAGGGATAAGTATACGGCGATAAAGGGTGACGGTTCGGATACCATTACCGTTATGGTATATATGTGCGGCACCGATCTTGAGAGCAAGCACGGAATGGCCACCAATGATCTTAACGAGATGGCTAATGCCACCCTGTCCGATAAGGTCAATATTATAGTTTATACAGGCGGATGTTCAAGATGGAACAACTCCGTCATAAGTTCAAGGACCAATCAGATATATCGGGTCAGGAACGGCGGTCTTGAGTGTTTGGAAGCGGACATGGGCAACGATGCCATGGTTAAGCCTTCAACCCTTACAGGCTTTATAAAGTATTGTAATAAGAACTATCCCGCCGACAGGAATGAGATAATCTTCTGGGATCACGGCGGCGGATCGCTCAGCGGTTACGGATATGATGAGAAGAATGCGGGAAGCGGTTCCATGACTCTTGCAGGGATCAATACAGCCCTTAAGGATGCCGGTGTAAGCTTTGACTTTATAGGCTTTGATGCCTGCCTTATGGCGACGGTTGAGAATGCCCTGATGCTTGAACAGTACGGTGATTATCTGATCGCTTCCGAGGAAACGGAGCCCGGTGTGGGCTGGTACTATACCAACTGGCTGACAGCATTGTCGAAGGATACATCAATGCCAACGGTTGAAATCGGTAAAAGGATCGTTGATGATTTCATTGATGTGTGCGATCAGAAGTGTCCGGGGCAGAAGACTACATTATCGGTTGTAGACCTGGCCGAGCTTAAGGCTACTGTTCCGGCCGAGCTTACCGATTTTGCCAGATCCACCAATGAGCTCATCAAGAATAAGGAATACAGGCAGGTATCGGATGCCCGTTATAATACAAGAGAATTCGCCCAGTCGTCAAGGATCGATCAGGTTGATCTTGTCCATCTGTGTAAGAACATGGGCACCGCAGAGGGCAGTGACCTGGCGAAGGCATTGCAGGGCTCGGTTAAGTACAACAGGACGGCAAGGTGCATAAACAATGCCAATGGCCTGTCCATATACTTCCCTTACAAGAAGGCGGGTAATGTGAAGAATGCACTTGCCACTTATCAACAGATAGGGATGGACGAGGAATACAGTAACTGTATCAAGGAATTCGCGGGACTGGAGATAAGCGGTCAGATATCGGCCGGCGGTGTATCAAGTCCCATGCCTTCGCTCTTCGGAACCCTGCTTGGAGGGGGTGTATCGGAGCAGCCTTCGGGGGGAAGCTACGATCTTATTTCGGGCATGCTGGGAGGATTGTTATCGGGACAGACAAGTGCGGGAGCCTACGGCTTTGATCCTTCGATCCTTGAGTTTATAGGAGGAAGATCATTAAGTACGGAGGATACGGCTCAATATATTTCAGATAATTACTTCGATGCCGATTCTCTTGTATGGACCAGAAATGATGATGGTGACTATGTGATACATCTGTCGGATGACCAGTGGAAGCTTATTGAAAATGTGGAGCTTAATATCTTCTTCGATGATGGAGAAGGCTATATAGACCTGGGGCTTGACAATGTGTTTACAATAGATGATGACGGCAATCTTATCGGGGAGGACAGCAATATGGCCATGGCCATAGAGGGGCAGCCGGCAGCCTTCTATGTACTTGATACCGTAGGGCAGAATGAGGACATGATAACAACCGGTTATGTTCCTGCTCTTCTTAACGGGGAGAGGGTTGAACTGATCATTGTCTTTGATGGAAATGCAGATCCTTATATAGCCGGTGCAAGAACCGTATATAAGAATAACGAGACCGAAACGGCGGCCAAGAACCTTACAGAAGTAAGGGCCGGTGACAGGGTTGATTTCCTGTGTGACTATTATTCCTATGACGGAGAGTATCAGGATTCTTATAAACTTGGTGAACAGGTTACGCTTTCCGACAACGTGGAGATCGGATACAGGGACTACGGTGACAATAATGACCGGATCATGTACCGGTTAACGGACATTTATCAACAGAATTACTGGACTCCGGTTCTGCCGGATTGAGAGGTTATTTAAATGATAGACGGAATAATATTTGATGTGGACGGAACCTTGTGGAATTCAACAACTGTTGTCGAGAAGGCATGGAATGAAGCTCTTAAGGATAACGGTTATGGGAATTATTCGGTTACCGCCGGGCAGCTTCAGGGACTGTTCGGTAAGCCGATGCCTGAAATAATAGAAGCGATCATGCCGGGAGTTCCGCTTGAAGAGAGGGAAGCATTCGCGCCCAAATGCTATGCTTATGAGCATGATTATCTGACCGGGGAGCCCGGGATCATGTACCCTAAGATACTGGAGACCATACGGGAGCTTGCGAAGACACATAGGATTTTTATCGTAAGCAACTGTCAGGCCGGATATATTGAACTCTTCCTGTCATGGAGCCACATAGATGATGTGATCACGGATCATGTGTGCCTTGGGGACAATAATCTTCTTAAGGCTGATAATATCAGATATATCGTCAGGAAACATGGTCTTAAGGATCCCGTGTATATAGGTGACATA
>DFKQ01000063.1 GCA_002373875.1 Lachnospiraceae bacterium UBA3641 | reverse complement strand
GAATTAAATTCGTTCACTATAATTCAGAGGAATATATGACATGACAGACGTTAGAACAAGGAGTCTTGTAAGTGCGGCCCTGTTTGCGGCACTTACATTCATCGCAACATATATGATAAGGATCCCGACGCCGGGGACAGGCGGATACATCCACCCCGGTGATGCGTTCGTTATCCTCTCCGGTGTATTTTTGGGTCCTGTCTACGGATTTTGCGCGGCAGGAATCGGTTCGGCACTGGCTGATATACTCGGCGGTTATTTCTTCTACGCGCCCGTGACTTTTCTAATCAAGGGCATCATCGGTCTTATAAGCGGTCTTATATTCAAGAACAATGCTCTTAAAATAAAAACAGACCGCGCGAAACTGATCCTCAGCGGTCTGTTTGCTTCACTATTTGTTGCGCTTGGTTATTTCGCCTTTGAAGTATTCGTTTACGGTCCCGGTGCGGCAGCAAGCATTCCCGCCAACCTTATTCAGGGACTCTCGGGATTAATTATATCGAACCTTCTCTTCCCCGTCCTGCGCCCGTTAACGAAGCAGAAGCCTTCATGATCCATATTACTTATCCCCTTCCTGTCAGCTTCCGGTTAAATTACCCTTACTATTGGAAGGAAATGACTTCTTCCTTAGGCTTCCCGCACGGCTCTATGCTTATTGCTTCAAGGACCGGACCTTCCTTGCCGTAATCCTCGAAGTATTCTATATTCACTCTGGCCTTGACCCTGATATACTGACGGTTCTTAAGATCAGCTTCCTTATCATACCTGCATGCATATCCAAGAAAGGCTATATCCTCGGCACAGCAGGTCATCGCCATCCTTCCCGGAACAAAATAGCCCTTCGGAAACTGCGGCGGATGCAATACCATACCCGTATATTCAATGGTTCGCCCCTTATACCTGTCCATGTTGTCAAGGGCATCTAGGTACCACACTCCGTATCCCGTATCATCAAGCACGATCGGGTCCTTCGTCAGGTCATAAGGAAGATCCTCCTCAAGGGTGACATTCATCTCCCCGTCCTTATTCTCAAATATTATATCTGCCTGCTGGTTAAGGGCCTTGATATTTCGCTTATAAGAAGGAATCTTCTCCTCCAGCCCGTCGCATCTGTTCATTATTATAAGTTCGGAGCCCCTGATCTGCTCGGCAAGCAGGGACTTCATATTGGTAAAATAGGACTCGAAGGTTTCCCCGTTTATCAAGGTTATCTGCTGTTCAATGCTGAAATACCAGGGAAGCTTATGATTCTTAAGAATCCACATGCCGTTAAACTCAATGACTATACGGCCGGGCTTGTATTTTTTCTCAAGCTCCTGTAAGTTCTTAGCGTTAAAGTCATCCTCATCGTCAATGACTTCCATTACCGTCCTTGTTCTCTCAAGAACCTTCGGTTCGTATTCCTTCTCTCCTTCTTCACACACGATAAGAAGTGTAGTCCTTCTGTCCTGGAAGTAGGGCTGAGTTATTGTATAGTTGATAAAGTCAGTCTTCCCGCTGTCCAGGAAGCCGTTGATGATAAATACGGGAATCATAGCTAACCTCTTTCGAATATCATTGTTATGTATCATTGTTATGTATCATTGTTATGTAATACTGTTATATATTATTGTTATATATTGCAGTTATGTATTGTTGTTATCTAACAATGATATGTAACATCATTATATATCATTGTTATTTATATCAATCTTGCTTTTTTTCCCTTTTTTCCTTGAACTATGTACTTTTCTATACATAGCACTTCAAAATCGATAAGAAAACAGCGTTATGTATCATCGTTGTGTATCAACGATACATATCGCTGTTATTTATTTAAACAGGGCCCTTATCGCATCTTCCTTAAGCTCGGAACCGATCACACATATCTTACCGGTAACCTCTGCTGCTCCGTCCCTGACCTCACACTCACCGGGTACATAATCGAAGTGAATGAACCTGTCGGTCTCGGTAGGAAGCATACCCTTGCAGCGGAGAACCGTTCCGTACTTGTTAGCATCATCAAGTTCTTCGAGGCACTCTTCAACCTTCTCCTTGGTGTACTTGGTTGATGTCTCGATCCCGATCGAGGTAAATACCTCATCCGCATCATGATGGTCGTGATCTTCATGATCGTGGTCATGGTCATGGTGATGATCGTGGCCTTCATGGTCGTGGTCATGATGATGCTCTTCATGATCATGGTCGTGATGATGCTCTTCATGATCATGGTCGTGATGATGCTCTTCATGGTCGTGATCGTGATCATGATGGTGGTGATGATGCTCATGCTCATCATGCATCTCCATGACTTCCTTCATAAGCTCGGCCTCAAGGTCCTTGGCATCCTCTATTGTTTCAAGTATCTTCTTGCCATCGAGTGAATCCCAAGGGGTCGTAACTATTGTAGCCTTGGCATTGTGCTCCCTTATAAGGGCAACACATGCATTGATCTTCTCATCACTCATATCGCCCGTACGACTTAAAATGATGGTTCCGGCATGCTCTATCTGGTTCTCGAAGAACTCTCCGAAGTTACGAAGATAGGGCTTACACTTCTTGGCATCAACCACTGCCACTGCCGAATTAAGATGAACTCCCTCACTACCGGTAGCCCCTTCAACAGCACGCATTACATCCGACAGCTTACCGACACCCGAAGGCTCGATAAGGATGCGGTCGGGATGATACTTATCAAGTACCTCCTTAAGAGCTGTACCGAAATCACCTACGAGTGAGCAGCAGATACACCCCGAATTCATCTCGGTTATCTCAATACCGGCTTCCTTAAGAAAGCCTCCGTCAATTCCTATCTCACCGAATTCATTCTCAATAAGGACAACCTGCTCACCTGCAAGTGCTTCCTTAAGGAGCTTTTTTATAAGTGTTGTCTTACCTGCACCCAGAAATCCCGAAACTATGTCAATCTTCGTCATTGCATTTACCTTCTTTCTTAATCTTATTAAACTCTTTTTGTTAACGTATGTTGTAAAACCATAAAAAAATGTTATAATATAATACAGATAAAGAGGAGCGGTTAACCCCGTCCTTTGGCATAAGAAAAACCGCTTAGCTTGCAGGCAGGGCGGTTATTTCTTTATCTTTATAACAATTGTTGCTATTGCCACAAGTACAAGAGTATATGTAAACAGTTCCATATATCCGACCATAGGCATCACCTCCCCGCTATAGTAACGGGGTAACCGCTCCAAGCCTTATTCTAACATGTTCCAACTTATAGTCAAGAACATATTTTCGATTTTAAAACACAGCCGCAGTCAACGGCTGTGTTTATATATTATAGTATAAATCAGTTAATAATCAACCCTCAAGCAGCTTCTCAACACTGGCTAACTTCACGCACAGGACGAATACCCTTGCCGCATCCTTCATCTCCTCGGTACTCGGGAAGGTAGGCGCTATACGGATATTTGAATCCTGCGGATCCTTACCGTAAGGATAGGTCGCACCGGCACCTGTAAGGGTAACCCCGAGAGCCTTGCACTTGGCTACGATTGATTTTGCGCAGCCGGGAAGGGCATCGAAGGAAATGAAGTAACCGCCCTTGGGCTTAACCCAGCTTCCTATCTCAAGACCCGTAAGCTCCTTCTCAAGAGTATCGGTAACTGCCGCGAACTTGGGGCGCAGCAGCTCACCATGCTTCTTCATGTGCTCCATAAGTCCGTTTATATCCTTAAAGAACCTGACATGGCGCAGCTGGTTTATCTTATCATGTCCAATGGTCTGAACTCCCATGAGCTTAAGGATCCATGAAACATTGTTGAGCGAAGATGCCACAACCGAAACGCCCGAACCCGGGAAGCTTATCTTCGATGTGGATGCGAAGATAAATACCATATCCGGATTGCCGGCCTTCTTGCACTCATCGAGGATGTTAAGAATCTCATCCCTGTCATCTTCATAGAGGTGATGAACGCAGTAGGCATTATCCCAGTAGATCATGAAATCATCTGCGGCGGGCTTAAGGGCTGCGAACCTCTTGACCGTCTCATCCGAATAGGATATTCCGGTGGGATTCGAATACTTGGGAACGCACCATATACCCTTTACCGCAGGGTCGTTGTTGACGTACTGCTCGACCATATCCATATCAGGGCCTGTCTCGGATAACGGAATGTTTATCATCTCGATACCGAACTGCTCGGTTATCTTAAAATGCCTGTCATATCCCGGAACCGGACATAAGAACTTAACCTTATCAAGCTTGCACCACGGAGTGCTTCCCCTTACACCGAAGCAGTAGGACCTGGCGATCATGTCATACATAAGGTTAAGGCTTGAGTTACCGCCGACGATAACGTTATCCTTCTCGACCCCGATCATCGCTGCCATAAGGTGCCTGCACTCACCTATTCCGTCAAGGTCCCCGTAATTACGTGTATCGGTACCGAGGAAGGTGTGCATATCCGAGCTTGAATTCATCACATCAAGCATGGGCATCGCGATCTCAAGCTGCGACAATCCCGGCTTACCGCGCGCCATATTAAGGGATAACCCCTTGGCCTCCTCTTCCTTATACTGTTTCTCAAGCTCCTTCTTAAGTTCAAGAAGCTCTTCCCTGGTCATATCCTTGTAGGCTTTCATAATATCTCCGTCTCCGATCCTTCACACTCTTCAGAATATCAATAAAACACTTTTGTCATTCAGTCCTTTTATTATTCCGAAAGCAATGAAGAATCTTTCTATATAACAACGTTTTTCAATTCGATAATAAAACTACCACAATTATTATTCAAAATCAACTTAATTCAGGGATTGTTACAGCCTGCACCTATCCTGTCATGTATCAGCATTCATAAAGGAACAGCTTCCAGAATCTCATCATTGATAAATCTTTTCGCCAAAGCCCTTACTATCCTGCCTGCCAGGTCTTCATCGCTCTTTATGGCAAACCTGACATATTCCTTATTATATCCGACCTGATATACGGTCCCGTCGATCGTTTCACTTTCCTCAATGAGTACGTCGACTTCCCTGTCAAGATAGTATTCCCTGAACTTCTTTGCCCTTCCGGCAGAATCGCCCATCAGCATGGCAGACCTTACACTCTTAGTTTTCTGTGTATGCTGGCCCGGCATTTTATCTGCCACGGTACCGCGTCTTCTTGAGTAAGCGAATACATGAGTTTCGTAGAAGTTGATCCGGTTAAGATAGTCCCTTGTAATTTGGAATTCCTCCTCTGTCTCACCAGGGAATCCCACGATTATATCCGTGGTTATGGCCGGGTGGTCAAAATACTTCCGTATAAGGTTGACTTTCTCCAGGTATTCGTCCGTATCATATCTTCTGTTCATCCTCTTAAGCACCTCATCGCAGCCGCTCTGGAGTGATAAATGGAAGTGGGGACAGAATGACTTTGTGGCAGCCATCTCCTCAAGGAATTCATCTGTAATGATCCTTGGTTCGAGGGACCCTAAGCGGATACGTTCCACTCCTTCTATCCGGGATATCTTCTTAATTATATCGGTAAGCTCCCTGTTATGAAAGGAACCGTCTCCCGCCGCCAGATTATATGCCTTATCAAGCCCGTAAGAACTCAAATGTATTCCTGTGATAACGAACTCCCTGCATCCGCCGGCCGCAAGCTCTCCTATCTCCTTAAGCGTTTCCTCTTCCGGCCTGCTCACCACATGCCCCCTTGCAAGCGGAATGATGCAGTAGCTGCAGTACTGGTCACAGCCGTCCTGGATCTTGATATAGGCCCTGGTATGGTCAGTGAGGGTCGTGAGTGAAGCAGACAGGGGACGGTTCTCTGTCTCCCCTGATAAGCAGTGGTCTGAAGAAAACAACAATGGTGCATGGGAGACAGAGAACCGTCCCCTGTCTCCACCTGTTTCATATGCTTCGACAATATTTACAATATCCGCTTTTTCTTTATTGGAAATAAGAATGTCGATGGCATCATCAGCCATGGCCCCTTCCCTGTCGGTCTCCACGTAGCAGCCTGCCGCAACGACAACGGCCTCCGGATTTAATGCCTTGGCCCTGTGGAGCATCTGCCGGGATTTCCTGTCAGCTATATTGGTAACCGTGCAGGTATTTATAACATAAATATCCGCTTTTTCACTAAAAGGTACAATTTCGTACCCTTTTTCCGTAAATTTTTGTTGCATAAGTTCCATCTCATATGCGTTTACCTTGCAGCCAAGGTTGTGAAATGCGACTTTTTTCATAAGTTTTTCCTTGTTTTTCATAACTTTTTTCAATTGACTTTTCCTATCGGGAGAATTATCATAATATATGGAATTCGTTACAGGCAGTATTTATCTCCTGTACTGGATGGCCCAAAATATAAGGAAGGAGGCGTCAACATGAAGACAGTTCAGATTTCACTTAACTCAATCGACAAGGTTAAGTCATTCGTTAATGATATCACCAAGTTCGATTATGACTTCGATCTTGTATCAGGAAGATACGTTATAGATGCTAAGTCAATCATGGGTATATTCAGCCTGGATCTTTCCAAGCCGATCGACCTTAACATCCATGCTGAGGACAATGCTGAAGACGTTTTGGCTGTTATTAAGCCATATATGATCTAGTATTGTTAATGGTAGTTAGAACAACCAAAAGGGCATTTGTCAAAGGACAGAGGTCCTTTTTTTTTGCCTTTTTCCGGGTGCAAAATCATAAGGACCCCGAACCACGCTGCTGCTTATCCGATACACCCGCCAAATGTTCCTCATCCAGCTTATACCATGTAAGCAGGCTGCTTCCCTCACCCGGTTTACCGGCAAGGCCTCCTATCATCCCGGCGATATCGTCATCCTTCCTGCAGATGTATACACAATCGTCCCTGACTGTACCATTGTTAAGCTGACTCTTCCATCCTTCAATATTTAAATTCACCGCATCATCTATATCTCTTGCATAGTAGAAATTATTAAGCCTCATCCCGTTAAGATAGGCGAAGAAGGCCGTATCCATCAGGATATCATTTTCATTGTAAAGAAAAGCGAATTCCTTATATCTCTCACCCGGCTTATCCGGCAGCGAAAGGTCATCCCATACATTCTCATGAGCCTGGTCAACCACGAAATACCTCTGTTTATCCGCCACGGCCTTGGTTGTATCAAGTACCTGAAAGAGGACAAGAACCAGCAGTATCTTAACCACTATTCCCTTACCCTTTTCCATCCTTCCGAACTTCCCGGACAGAAGCCTTATCGTGCATACGAGAACACCGGTGAATATGAGGTAGACCGGCACCCATATAAACCGGCCGTTTGAACGGAATATTCCGGCCGCCTTCCTGATAAAAGAAGGAAGCGGAATACCGAACAGCTTCTTATCGGAGAAAGTCACCATCGGCAGCACCGCAAGCGCACAATCAACCATGAGCAGACACACAAACACTGCTGCCCTTACATGCTCACGGAAATACCTCTTAAACCCGGCTTTCTTTATATTCTTCACAAGGTATACCAAAGCCACGGCGGTGAGCATGATCACTCCTATGCCAAGGTACCCATAGCCCTCATATTGAAAATCATAATACAGCTTCATGGGCTTAAGGATCACGCTTCCGTATATGGGATTTATAAAGGTATTTAAGTTACTCGTAAAGCTGCCGAGACCTTCATCATAACCGCCCGACGGACCATTGAATGCTCCGAAAACAAATAACGTTAACAGACCCGTGATGCAGAAGCCGAGAATGTTTATTGCTTCTTCTGCCATTATTAATTTTAATCCCGGCAGGATCCTCTTATCATTTTCCCCCTCTTTTTTATACCCGTTCAGGCCTCCCTCAGGTCTCCTGTCCACCCTGCTTTTTATAATCCTCTCCACCGATGCTGCCAACAGTATGCTTCCGACCATAGGCACATAATATGTATGAATGCCGACACACAGAAGTCCCATAAATGAGTAGGCAGTAAGCGTCCCCCTCCTGCTGTAAGTATCCCTGTTAACCCATATGAAGAGGGCAAGGATTATGATCCACTGGGCACCAAGGGCTGTGTGGTAGAACATCCTCTGCAATACGGTAAAGCTCATGATATAGACAACGGATGCTATCAGGCTTAAAACATAAGGAAGGTTCCGGTTAAAAAAGGGAATACGGCCGTCACTTTTCTTATCATACAGGCTCTCAATCTCCGGGATCAGGGAATATACAAGCAGGGATGACAAACCTCCCATAAGCATAAAGCTTAAAAATCCAAAGATCCCGAAATACTGGAAGTGTACGGGAAGTATCCCCCTGAAAAGCTTGAAAAACAGTGCAAATAATGGGATCGAATCCGTATAGATAGTTGACATGCTCGTCGGATAACTAAGCGTATCTATCATGCCGAGCGGAAAGTTCCAGTCACTCATACGGTAGTGGCAGAACCCTATGTAATGCTGGCTCAGATCGATCTCGGTATTAAAGAGCCAGGCATCATATACAGGATTTAATATCTTATATCCGTATACCCACAAAAAGCAGACCGCGCCGAGAGCGCAGCCTGTCAGAAATAAAATCAGCCTGTCCTTATGAAACGACGATGACTTCATCTGTTTCTATCGCCTTTCTGAAGAGGTCGTCTATCGTGTCGGCAAGCCTTGTCTCCGACCGCTTGATTATGTTGATGTTGGGCTTGGTCACCGGATGCTTGGCAACAAATATCGTGCAGCAGTCCTCATAGGGAAGGATGGAGGTTTCATAGGTATCGATCTTCTCCGATATCCTGATTATCTCGTTCTTGTCAAAGCCGATCAGCGGCCTGTACACCGGTATCGTGCACACCTCATTCGTTGCGGCAAGTGACTGCATGGTCTGGGATGCAACCTGCCCTAAGCTCTCACCCGTGATAAGACCTAAGCAATTATTCTCCTTAGCTATATGCTCTGCGATCCTCATCATGTAGCGGCGCATGATTATCGTGAGTTCATCATGGGGACACTTCTCATATATCTCAAGCTGGATATCGGTAAAGTTGATCACATGCAGGTTTATGGGGCCTGCGTATCTTGCAACATACCTTGCAAGGTCCACAACCTTCTGCCTGGCCCTCTCGCTGGTATAAGGCGGTGCATGGAAATAAACCGCATCGATCCTGACTCCGCGCTTGGCGATCATATAGCCTGCAACCGGTGAATCGATACCACCCGATAAGAGGAGCATGGCCTTGCCTCCCGTTCCGACAGGCATTCCGCCCGGGCCCTCTATAACCTTCGAATAAATATATATCTTCTCATCCCTTATCTCTATGGTAAGGAGTATATCGGGATCATGAACATCAACCTTCATCTCCGGATAGGCATCAAGGATACGACCCCCCATCTCCATGTTGACCTCCTGGGAATCCATGGGGTAGTTCTTCCTTGCCCTGCGGCAGTTGACCTTGAATGTCTTATTCTTATCCGGGTATTCATCATCGATATACTTGATGACATCCTCAGCCAGCTTATCGAATCCCTCATCCTCCACATGGACAACCGGACATATGCCGGTAATACCGAATACCCTTGATAGGGCAGCCACAACCTCGTCATAATCATATTCGCTTAAGCACTCGACATGAACACGGCCCTGGGTCTTGTTCACTTCAAAGTCACCCTCGACATTTTTAAGCGCAAACCTTATCTGCTTAAGGAGAGCATCTTCAAACACATACCTGTTCTTGCCCTTTATGGCGATCTCCGCATATTTTATCAAAAAAGATGTATAAATCATTTGTATTTTCTCCTATTTCACAAGAACTATATCATTTTCGGATTGTTCTGTAAAGGCGGCAGACTCAGTGATATAATAGATAGGGCACAATCAAAAGCAGCCGGGGATACAGATGAAGGACAGACATATCAGATGGTATATATCGTTTCTTCTGGGAGCGCTCATGGGAGGGCTTCTTTTTGTGATGCTCTACGGTGTACGAATCCTTGATGTGACCTATGATGACTGGCTTCTTACCGGATGGTATGATCTGTCTCAGCATTATGTGGGCTGGAAGCTCTACAGGGCGTCGGGATGGCACTTCCCCATAGGTCTGTGCGACAACAGTTTTTATCCCTATATGGCTTCCGTGATCTATACGGATTCCCTTCCTCTTTTCAGCCTGATCTTCAAGCTCTTGTCACCCCTGCTGCCGGTGACCTTCCAGTTCTTCGGACTATACGGTTTTTTCTGCTTCATGATGCAGGGCGGCTTTTCCAAGCTTCTGCTGCGCAGGATACTCCCCGGCGAGGCGGTAAGCACACTTGCATGTATTCCCTTTCTCTTCTGCGCTCCCCTGTGGCAGCGTATGTATTATCATACTGCGTTGGCTTCACACTATCTTATACTGCTGGCATTCCTTTTTTATATGTACAGGGACAGGATCGGCAAACGTTGGAAGCGTATCTGCCTGTGGGCGGGACTCGGTGTTCTCTGTGTCACCATCCACTTTACCATATACGGAATGGTATCGGTCATGCTTGTGGGGTTCGCCCTGTGGGAGGCGCTTGACTTTAAGGGTGACGGGAGTGGTCCGACATTTCACAAAAGGATTGGGATCTTCCTCGGATATATTATTACATACCTGGCATCCACCGTTTCGGCCTTCTGGCTTTTCGGCGGTTTCTACGGTGGAATCTCAGGCAAGGCGGATGGCCTCGGAACCTTCAGCGCAAACCTTAATTCTCTCTTTAATCCCATAGATTATTCACGGATAATAAAGGAATTCCCTTTGGGCGGAGGTCAGTACGAGGGCCTCTCCTACGTGGGCATAGCTGCTATCCTGCTCACTGTTCCCGCGGCCTTGTATATGACGGAAAATGCCGGAATGATATGGCGTGATCACAAAAATCTTATCATTTCAATACTCTTTACTTCCACAGTCCTTTGGATTATCGCACTGTCGCCGCGGGTGACTCTGGGAAAGCATGTGCTGTATGAACTGTCACTGCCTGAAGCAATATATGACGCCTGGAGCATGTTCCGGTCCTCCGGAAGGTTTCTGTGGCCTGTGATGTACGCATACATTCTGATCGTACTTTACTGCTCAAGGCATGAGATAAAGCGTTATTTCGCTGCTGTTTTACTGGCAGGATGTCTTTTGCAGGTGTATGAGTTCAGCGAAAAGGCCGCAAACATATCCGATGGATATACCGAATTACGGATGGCATCATTCGAAGCTGATAATCTCGATATATACTACTGGGGCAGGATCAGGCACCTCCAGTTCATGCATGACTATTATTTCGGAGAATTCTACGGAGATGAGATACGGGATCAGATGATAGGCTATACGGAATTCGCCCTGCGCCATGGCATGAGCGTCAGCAATTTCCATTTTTCAAGAGACGACATGGACAAGGTAAGGGCTTATATTTCCGAGTGTGAGATGAAGCTTGAAAACGGAACTCCCAATCCGGATACCATGTATGTCTTCAGGAAAGAGGATGTAAGCCTTGAAGACCTGCAAATGCGGCTTAATGGTGTTGATTATATTCTGACCGAAAAAGAGATAATCGCGTTTCCAAAGTGAAACAAGGGGACGGTTCCTCGTTTCATTTGCGATAAACCAAACTGAAACGAGGAACCGTCCCCTGTTTCACTTAAGTATATACAGCAGATCCGATAACGAGAACATCTCGTAATCCGCCTTGTGGGAATCGAGAACCGTCCCCGATTCCCCATATTGAACCTTTCCTAAGTTCTTTATGCTGCGTAAGTTTCCCTCTTCATATGCAGCCATCAGGTCTTTGAACGTATCTATATGCGCACGCCTCAGCGAATTTCTCGTTCTAAAGCTGAATCCGATATCATCGATCGGTGTATCGGGTCTTATTTTTCCCATATTAATACCCATCCCCACATCTTCATAATCGTGTCATAACCCCAACTAAAAAGATAACATATCATTATCGTCACATCAATGGTTTTGAGGTGTCAAGTATGTCGTTCTATGTGATATGTCTCATATGCTCAAATCCTATATTTCAGGCTCCCTAAACACTACCTTCCATGATATACTTAAGTACGAGGAGGAGGTACAAAGCCTATGGAAAATACCTCATATGCACCGAAATGGTGCCCTACCTCAATTTGTGCATAGCCCGATTTGCTATGCACTTCACATATAATCAGCCCGTCAATCTTGGCGGGCTCTTTGTATGCCTATACAATTATTGGGTCAAAAATTCTCCATATCTGTCAATTGGCACTCAAAAGACAGATTTGGTATAATCAAACAGTGATCTTTTGATCGCGAACAACAAATAATATTCAAGTGAAAAGGAGGCAATTCTTATGGGTGTTAATCGTTTCGTGCTTAACGGCATATCATATCACGGACATGGGGCTATACAAGAAATACCCGGAATCATCAACTCTAAAGGGTTTAAAAAAGCTTTCGTTGCATCTGACCCCGATCTGGTTAAGTTTGGGGTTACAGCAAAAGTAACAGATCTTCTTGAGAAGAACGGGATTGACTATTTCCTTTATTCAGATATCAAACCCAATCCGACCATCGAAAATGTAAAAAATGGTGTGGAAGCTTATAAGTCATCCGGAGCTGATTTTATGATCACGATAGGCGGCGGATCATCTATGGATACCGGAAAAGGTATCGGTATCATCGTCAACAATCCTGAATTTGCAGATGTTCGTTCTCTTGAAGGTGTTGCTCCCACTAAAAAACGTACAGTATTTACCATAGCGGTACCTACTACAGGCGGAACGGGCGCAGAGTCAACAATAAACTATGTTATCACTGATGTTGAGAAGAAAAGAAAGTTTGTATGTGTAGACCCTAATGATATTCCCGATATTGCTGTTGTTGACCCGGATATGATGTCATCAATGCCCAAAGGCCTTACAGCTTCAACGGGAATGGATGCGCTTACTCATGCGATCGAGGGTTATACCACGGCTGCTGCATGGGAGCTCTCCGACTGTCTTAATCTTGAAGCCATCCAGCTTATAGCAAAAAATCTTCGCAAGGCGGTTGAAAACGATCCTGATGGACGTGAAGGAATGGCTCTTGCTCAGTATGTAACGGCTATGGCATATTCTAATGTTGGTCTGGGAATAGCTCACTCCATGGCTCACACGCTTGGGGCTGTATATGATACTCCTCATGGTGTTGCATGTGCAATGATGCTCCCTATAGTCATGGAATTCAATGCAGAAGCAACCGGCGATAAGTTTAAATATATCGCGGAAGCATTTGATATTGATACTTCCGGCATGGATCAGAACGCATATCGCAAAGCAGCTATCGACGCAGTACGTCAGCTTTCCGTAGATGTTGGCATACCCACCAAATTGGACAAGCTTAAAGAAGAAGATCTCGACTTCTTATGTGAATCTGCAGCAGCCGATGCATGCGCACCGGGAAATCCAAGACCTGCTGACCTTTCACAGTTCAGGGAAATGTTCAAAAAGCTTATGTGATCTGACAATTTGCCATAACATTAAAGTTATACAAGAAATAAGAGTCCTGTATATTTCAGGACTCTTTTCATGTGTACTAAATCTTAAACAGGAGCGGAACTATGTTATACCATAGGCGAAGTCACAGATGCGTCACACGACTATGCATTTTTATTCGTAGTTGTATCCAAAATATCTACCAGTAAACACGGCTTCAATATCCCGTTCCATAGCATTATGATCAAGGCTTTGCAGATTTGTGGCAAAGTCATACCCTTCCCCTATCTGTACAAAGCCCACCTTTAGCAGAGGCTTTTCCATGATCTTCATCAGCTCAGCATTATCATCGTCGTATTCGATTTTTGACAAAACATCTCCGAAGCCAGCGAGGCTCCTCACCCCGCTGGCTTTTGTGTTAACACAAATCCCTGATTTTCTGATATAATAACTATAAAGCGATATGTGCTCGAGGGAGGACATAATATGATTCCGGAAAAAACCAAAGTGAAAACCTTAGCAATAAAGAATTGACAAAGAATACAAAGCTTTCAGATGCCGAATTAGACAAGGTGGCTGGCGGGATGAAAGGTGATCAACCTAATGTAACTTATATACCTCCTGAAAAACTTGACTCCTTGTTCTCTACAATTCGCTGACCTATTACCCTTTATATAATCGAAACATGAAAGGAAGAACAACAATATGCAATTAATAGGAGATCTTAAAAAACAAGTGGAAAAAGCAAACAGTAAGGAAGAAGCCAAGGAAATTATCGCTGATGCCGGCATGATGTTGACAGATGATGAGTTGAATATGGTCACTGGTGGGAAAAGTGATGAAGGAATTGTTGGAATATGCCCAGAATGCGGAGAGCTGGCACGACAAATACCGCTGCCAAACGGAATACGACAATGTGGCGCTTGTGGACGTACGTATAATCGTGAATTAGCTCTCTTCGAAAGTATATTTCACCGCCGGTGAGGCACAGAGCCTCACTGGCTTTTTTCTTTTGGGAGACAGGGGACGGTTCTCTGTCTCCCTTTTAACTCGTGATTCAAGAGTCACGGGGACAGGTTCCTTGACTCCCACTGCCGTGATTTGTCTTTGGGAATCGTGGGAATCGACCTTGCTGTTCAGCTATGTACTTCGCTGTTGCCTACGCGTACTCGGGACTTTCACCCGTTAGAGCGCGCCCATGGCGCGCAAACTGAAAAAAGCACCTACCCGTAAGTAGATGCCTCAAAATAAAAACTTGCTCATTCCATTTGTATGTTTAATTTTCTACATACCCTAAACAACAACATAGTATCATCAATCGCATCATGATGTTTGCCCTTTTTCTTTATGCCAAGTTCATCTGCAACTTTAGACAGGCCCATACCTTTATACCGACCTCCCATTGCTTTTATAATAGCTGGTCTCACATCGACAATTTTATTCTTTATCACAAAAAGATTATCTGTCTTTTCCTTGGCCTTCTTGTTCCATTTAGCAGTTGATTTGATTGCCACTTCATCAAAATCTCCAAACACAAAAATATAATCAACCGAATATCTATCACAAAGATCCTTCAAACCGCGAAAGGCATTATTACTCTTTTTCCCATGATCCACTTCATCTTGAGTTATTCCGGTTAGTTCTTTACAATAATCCGTCAGTATCGGCTTGTGTATTGGCTTTATATTAGTCGAATATCTATTCTTTATATTATAATTGTCATCAACTACAATAAATCCAACGGAAATTATCTCCCGTTGGTAGCGTGACATTCTTCCGTCATCAATAAATTTATCTCCCTCGCGTCTTCCATCGCAAGTCATCTCCATATCTAAAATACCATAGTTCAATTTTCATCTTCCCCATCTACACTGTCATCTTCCATATGGTTCCATTTGGCTCATAATATAGCCTTATCATTTTATTATGTCCGAAGACCTCGATATTACATTCAAAAATGAATGTCTTATCGGTAACGTACACGCCATCCGGCATCATTCTCGTACCTTGGTGGGACCGTTCCCGATAGCCCTTTATCTTGTATTCCTGAAATACACCATCTTCATCAACGACACGTACCTTTATCGGTGTCATTGACCCATCCCGTGAATGCTGGCATATTACATCAACTGGTTTTGCTTTCGTGCTCGTTTTCGCTATCATATCCATCACCTCTTGGTGAGGATATTATAGAACATTTATTCGATTTTGTAAAGGATAGTCACTTTATCTTCCGATAATCGACAATCACTCATTAAGTG
>DFKQ01000089.1 GCA_002373875.1 Lachnospiraceae bacterium UBA3641 | reverse complement strand
TATGTTGCAGAGGGTGAGGTTCTTCCTGTTGCCACAAGGTCATTCGGTGGTATCGGCGTATTCGCTATACCTGAGATGGGGCGTTTCTACCGCCACGTACTTATCCAGAAGAATTATCCTCATCACGGAGCGGTTGCTTTCGGACACTTCGGTAAGGCACTCTTCGAGGTATTCAAGTATATCGGCGTATGTACCTGCGAGATCGGTTACAACCAGCCGGCATCACTTCCTTATCCGACAGAGAACCCTTTTAAATAATTTTTAACAACAATATTTTATAGTTCAAAAGGCGCTGTGAAAACAGCGCCTTTTGTGATAAACTGGCAATATGAAAAAAAGAGCAGTCGTGATAGGAGCCGGACCGGCCGGACTTACAGCAGCATATGAGCTTCTGGACAGAAGCAGTGACATTGAAGTCATCATCCTTGAGGGATCGGATACACTGGGAGGAATATCGAAAACGGTAAACTACAAGGGTAACCGTATGGATATGGGTGGACACCGGTTTTTTTCCAAGGATACGGATGTAAATGAATGGTGGGAAAGATTACTTCCGCTCCGGGAGGATGCCGATGCTGCCGCGAACGATGAAGTAATGCTCAAAAGGCGGCGTATATCCAGGATTCTTTTTGACTCGAAATTCTATGATTATCCCATATCTCTTAAAGCTGAGACCTTTCGGAATTTCGGCCTGGCAACAACGTTGAAGGTCGGGTTTTCGTATCTTGGTGCCGTATTGCACAAGCTTCCGGAAGATAATCTTGAAAGCTATTACGTGAATTCCTTTGGCCGTAAGCTGTACAGTATGTTTTTTGAATATTATACGGAAAATCTTTGGGGCAGGCATCCTTCACAGATAGATGCTTCATGGGGAAGGCAGAGGACCAAAGGTTTATCAATATCCGGTATTCTGAAGAATTGCTTCGGAAAGATCCTTAATATAAGGGATCGCAAGATAAACACTTCACTTATAGAAGAATTCAAATATCCTAAATACGGTCCGGGCCAGATATGGGAAATAACGGGTGAGAAGATAATGGAAATGGGCGGAACAATAAGTAAGGATTCCTACGTTACGTCAGTCAGTCTGGAAGGCAGCAGGGCAGTGTCTGTCGGATTCGAAACCCTTAAGGGACATAAGGAAGTCAGGGCGGACTATGTAATATCCTCAATGTCCGTTAAGGATCTTGTCGCCGGGATGAAGGGGGAAGGCGCTGATGCCGTACCTCCGGACATAAAAAGGATCGCTGCCGGCCTCCCTTACAGGGATTACATGACTCTTGGAGTACTGGTAAAGAAGCTTAAGATCAGGAACAACACGGACATTAAAACTCCCGGGAACATCATCCCCGACTGCTGGATATATGTACAGGATCGTAACGTTAAGATGGGGCGTATACAGATATATAACAACTGGTCCCCGTATCTTGTAAAGGATAATGCTAATACCGTATGGCTGGGGCTTGAGTATTTTGTAAATGAAGGTGATGAATTCTGGTGTATGAGTGAAGAGGAATTTTCGAACCTGGGAATTGAGGAGCTTATAAGGCTCGGATTTATAGATTCGGTGGACGATGTTATGGATACTCACATGGAGAAGGTAAAGAAAGCCTACCCGGCTTATTTCGATACCTACAGTGAGATGGATAAGCTTGTGGATTATTTATCCGGCATTGAGAACCTCTTCTGCGTCGGAAGGAACGGCCAGCACAGGTACAATAACATGGACCATTCGATGGTGACCGCCTTTGAAGCGGTCAAATGCATAGTTTCGGGCAGCACGGATAAATCGGCAGTATGGAGCGTAAACACGGAAAAGGAATACCATGAAGAAAAGCAGGGTTGATAACTATACACTTTTTTTGATCATATCGTTTACCGGTACTGTTCTGTTTCTGTTCGTTCTTCTTTTCACAGGGGGTAATGGGGCATCCTGGCTTGCCATGGAGAATAATTTTGACAATTTTCTGACCGATCATTTCAGACATATTGCCTTTGCTTCGGATATGCAGCATTTTTACTTCAATACGCTGGACGCGACCTTTCCGCCCTTTGCCTATCTTTTGTATTACCTTCTTTACAGGATCAATCCGCATTCATGGAAGGTGAACGAATGGAAGGACTGCCGTGACTATCAATATAATCCTTTGGTCTATCTGATGCTTGCGATCCTGGTGGTTCTGCTGTTCAGGTTTCTTGTTGCCAGATTACTCCCGCAATATGATAAGGGTAAAAACGATCTGTTTGTCATAGCTGTCGTCTTTTCGGCTCCCATGATGGCCGGTGCGCTTGAGAGGGGCAACATATCCTTTCTGACAGCCATCATGCTCCTTGCGGCGCTGCTTCTTAAGGATTCCGATAAGGCATGGAAGAGGGAAGCGGCTCTTTTGCTTATTGCGGCGGCATCGGGACTTAAATTATACCCGGCTGTTTTCGGAGTTATATATATTGTTGAAAAACGCTATAAGGAAGGTATAAGACTGCTTATTTACGGCCTGCTCGTATTTTTGGTCCCCTTTATCTTCTGCGGAGGTATACCGGGATTTATACAATATCTTAAGATCCTTTTCTTCTTTGAAAATCAAGGGTACAGGAGCTGGACAAATGTAAGGAATTATCTTTTGAGCATTTCTGATCTGCTGGGCCGGTATGAGGATTCGGCTTCTTTTGTTAAATACTTTAAGCTGGCGGAAAACCTGTATCTGATTATTTGTATTATCAGTATGTTTAAAACAGGAGAAAAATGGAAGTATGCCTTATATACCTCGGGCATTATGGCTCTATATGTGCCCTTCAGCTACAGGTACACTTCCGTATATATGCTGATCCCCCTTGTGGTATACCTTGCGCAGGATAGGGATAAACAGAAGAAGATATACAGTATTCTTTTTGCCCTTACTTTTACGGTTCCGGTTTACGGTATGATGACCCCTCTTGCAGCGGATTTCTTTATCTTCACCCCTGTTTATATTATGATGATCTTCTCCTTGATCGAGGATTGGAGCAAGGGAAGGGCCGGAAAAATTACAGGTCAAGCTCCAGCATGATGGGTGTATGGTCCTGACGGGGACCCGAGTCTATCATGGCAGAGGTTTTGATCCTGTCGGCAAGCCGGTTGCTTACCAGAAAATAGTCGATCCTCCAGCCTGAGTTGTTTATCTTGCTTGTCTTAACCCTCTGGGCCCACCAGGAGTAGGCTCCCTTTATATCACCGTTCACATACCGGAAGGAATCGGTGAAGCCCCTGGATAAAAGGTTAGTGAAGCCGGACCTTTCTTCATCGGTGAAACCGGGTGAGAAGTGATTCTGACCGGGATTAGCCAGGTCGATCTCCTTATGCGCAACGTTATAATCGCCGCAGGCAATGACAGGCTTATCACTGTCAAGGCCCGACAGGTAATCGGCATATCTTATGTCCCATATACATCTGTCGGCCAGCCTCTTAAGACCGTCGCCTGCATTGGGGGTATATACCAGATTAAAATATACATCCTTAAGATCAAGGGTTATCATGCGTCCTTCGGAGTCCATGGTATCAGGAGCGTCTATCCCGGGGAAGGAGGCAGTAGCATTGATCTCCTTCCTGTAAAGAGCCATGGTGCCGGCGTAACCCTTCTTGGCCTTACCGTGGGAGCTTATATACACATAGTCATAGCCGGGGAAGTAGCCTGCAAGAATGTCTTCCTGCTTTTTGTTCATGCCGTTCTCGGGAAGCTTGGTTTCCTGCAGGGCAATGATATCCGGTGATAGACTTCCTATTGTCTTAAGAACGTCCCTGGACAATTCTGACCTCTCGCTCGTTCCGGTCAATGCGGCATTCAGTGAATCTATATTCCATGATATAAACTTCATATATTTCTCCTTGGAAAATGGGAAATGGGGACGGTTCCCGATTCCTATTTTGGGAAATCCGGGAACGTTGATTTTCTTCTAACATATGATATCCCTGCGTATCGGAATCGTCAAGGTTCTCAAAAGAAGAGGTTGAAATAGTCTTATCAAAAGAATAAAATATTAAGGTATTGTTTAAAGAAGAGGTTCAGGAGAAAAGAGATGAAAACAGGATTTGATAACGAAAAATATCTTAAGATGCAGTCCGAGCATATCATGGAGAGAATAAGCAAGTTCGGAGATAAGCTGTACCTTGAATTCGGCGGCAAGCTGTTCGATGATTACCATGCGTCCAGGGTCCTTCCGGGATTTGAGCCGGACAGTAAGCTGCGTATGCTTATGAAGCTGTCTGACAGGGTCGAGATCGTGATCGTTATCAATTCGAATGACATAGAGAAGAACAAGGTGAGGGGTGACCTGGGGATAACGTATGATGAGGATGTAATCCGCCTTATAAGTGAATTTGAAAAAAGGGGCCTGTATGTCGGAAGCGTTGTGCTGACCCAGTTCAAGGGGCAGGGGGGCGCCGAAGCCTTCCAGAACCGTATGGAGAACAGAGGCTATAAGGTTTATCATCATTATAAGATAGAGGGTTATCCGTCAAATGTTAAGCTTATAGCAAGTGACGAAGGCTTTGGCACGAACGATTATATTAAGACCACAAGGCCGCTCGTAGTAGTAACGGCTCCGGGACCCGGTTCGGGTAAGATGGCCACCTGTCTGTCCCAGCTCTATCATGAAAATAAAAAGGGAGTTAAGGCCGGATATGCCAAGTTCGAGACCTTCCCCATATGGAACCTTCCCCTTAAGCATCCGGTTAATCTTGCATATGAGGCGGCGACTGCTGACCTTAATGATGTAAATATGATCGATCCCTTCCATCTGGAAGCCTATGGTGAGACAACGGTCAATTACAACAGGGATATTGAGATATTCCCTGTACTTGATTCCATATTCGAAGGGATATACGGACACAATCCCTATAAATCACCCACGGATATGGGAGTGAACATGGCAGGTAACTGCATTATCGATGACGATGCGTGCTGTGATGCTTCCAGGATGGAGATAATCCGCCGTTATTATACCACCCTTAACGCCGTAGTAAATGAAAAGGCGTCAGAGAGCGAGGTGGTTAAGATAGAGCTTATCATGAAGCAGGCAGGTATTACCACGGATGACCGTAAGGTTACGGTGGCAGCCAACAAGCGGGCGGAGGATCTTTCGGTACCGTGTGCGGCCATCGAGCTTGCGGACGGAAGGATAATCACGTCCAAGACATCCGATCTTCTCGGGGCGTCGGCGGCACTTCTTCTTAACGCGCTTAAGGAACTGGCCGGTATAGATCATGAGCTTCATGTCATATCAAGGGAAGCCATTGAGCCCATACAGACACTTAAGACGGAATATCTCGGAGGTAACAACCCGAGGCTTCATACGGATGAGATACTAATCGCACTGGCAATGTCTGCCGTAAACGACAGGAATGCGAAGGCAGCCATGGAGCAGCTTCACAAGCTTAAGGGATGCCAGGTCCATACATCGGTAATGCTGTCGGATGTGGATATCAAGACATTTAAGAAGCTGGGTGTGGATCTTACCAGTGAACCGGTAAAGAAACAGAATGTAAATGATGTATAGGGAAGGGGCAGAAGGATGGATAAACCGATTCTTATTATAATGGCGGCCGGTATGGGATCAAGGTACGGCGGCCTCAAGCAGATAGATCCCGTTGATGAGCATGGAAACAAGATAATTGATTTTTCCATATATGATGCGATCCGTGCGGGATTTGAAAAGGTGGTATTTGTAATTAAAAAGGAAAATGAGAAGGATTTTCGCGCCTCAATAGGTGATATCGTTAAGGATCACATAGAGGTTGAATACGCCTTTCAGGAGCTGTCCGACATCCCGGAAGGATGCAGTATTCCGAATGGACGTGTTAAGCCCTGGGGTACGGCGCATGCTGTTCTGAGCGCCCGAAAGCTTGTGAGCGGGCCATTTGCCGTGATAAATGCGGATGATTTCTACGGCAGGGAAGCCTTCAGGGTAATATATGATTATCTTGCAGGCAATAAGGATGATGACAGGTACCGTTATGCAATGGTAGGCTATGAACTTAAGAATACGCTCACCGAAAACGGGTATGTATCCAGAGGAGTGTGTTCAACTGACGAAGAAGGGTTCCTTACGGATATTGTTGAACGTATCCGTATTGAAAAGGACGGAAACGGAGCCAGGTTCAGCGAGGATGGCGGCAAGTCTTTTGAGCCTATCGATGAAAACAGCATTGTTTCCATGAATATGTGGGGATTTTCGAGGAGCTTTATCGATGAGGCGGGTAAGAGCTTTGTCCGGTTCTTTGATGAGACGGTACCGATAAATCCTCTTAAGGCGGAATGCTACCTGCCGGGTGTTGTCGATGAGCTGCTTAAGGCCGGCAAGGCAACAGTCAGGGTGTTAAAGTCATCCGACCGCTGGTTTGGTGTCACCTATAAGGAAGATAAGCCCTTCGTTACGGAATCGATAAGGGCTCTTAAAGAAAAGGGAGAGTATCCCGATAAGCTGTGGTAGGGTACATGAGGCTGTGGTTTTTTCTTGGGAACTCCATACTTCTCGGAGCCGGACTGGCCATGGATGCCTTTTCGGTGTGTCTGGCAAACGGCCTTAGTGAGACGGACATAAAGGGCTTGAGGAAATATAAAATGGCAGGAGTATTTGCCTTCTTTCAGGCTCTGATGCCTCTCACGGGATGGATATGTGTCAGAACAATAGCCCGGATATTTGTGGGATTTCAGCGGTTTATTCCGATAATAGCATTTCTGCTTCTGTTTGCCTTAGGGGTGAAGATGATATGTGAATCCCTAAGACAAAAGAAAGGGGATACAGGGGATGGTGAGGTCATCATTTCCGGACGGAGACTTATTTTACAGGGTATTGCAACCAGTATTGATGCCCTGTCCACCGGCTTTGCCATCTCGGATTATTCCTTTCCCGGAGCCGGGGCTGCCGCATTGATAATAGGTGCTGTGACCTTTTTTATTTGTCTGGCAGGGCTTACGATAGGCAAGAGGATAGGAGAACATCTGGCGGATAAGGCAATGATCCTGGGAGGGGTCATCCTTATATGTATAGGGATCGAAATGCTGACTAATTACAATTGGAGGACCTTATGAAGATAGCGGCACTTGAGATAATGAATATCGGGCAGGATGTGGATCTGTCGGAATACGGAAGCCTGGGTGATTTTACGGCATATGAGAAAACGCAGGCAGATGAGATAGAGAAAAGAGCCAGAGATGCGGAAGTACTCATCATAAATAAGCTCCCCATCAACGGATCAACAATAGCAGGTCTTGATAAGCTTAAGCTTGTGTGTGTTACCGCGACGGGGTATGACAATGTTGACGTTGCCTACTGCAACAGCAGGGGGATAAAGGTCTGCAATGCCGTGGGATATTCGACATCAAGCGTTGTTCAGCATACGTTCGCAGCCTTCTTTTATGTATATGAAAAGTTAAGATATTATGATGATTATGTAAAGAGTGGAAGATACATTGAATCACCGATATTTACCCACTTTGACCGGTATTTCAATGAACTTGAAGGTAAGACCTTCGGAATTGTCGGACTGGGGAATATAGGCAGAGGGGTAGCAGCGGCAGCGTCGGCCTTCGGCTGCAGGGTTGTTTACTATTCCACTTCCGGCAGACATGATGATGATACTTATACACGTCTTGCGCTGGATGACTTTCTTAAGGAATCGGATGTCATTTCCATACACGCACCTCTTAATGATAATACAAGGGGTCTTTTTTCGGATGATGCCTTCGATAAGATGAAGGATACGGCCTATCTTATAAACATGGGGCGGGGGCCCATAGTCGATGAAGGAGCTCTTGTGAGAGCCATTAAGGAAGGCAGGATAGCCGGTGCTGCGCTTGATGTGATAGACGGTGAACCCATGAGGGCAGACAGTCCCTTAAGGGAGCTGGCCGGCAGCGACAGGCTTCTGGTAACACCGCATATGGCCTGGGCAACCAAAGAAGCCAGGTCAAGGCTCATGCATGAGGTTTACCTTAACATCCGCTCTTATATGGACGGTGTTGACAGGAACGTGATATAGATTGTGATTTTACGGATGGGATCGGATCATGGATAATAAACAGAGAGGTTCATTTACCGGGAAGATAGGTTTCGTGCTGGCTGCGGCGGGAGCTTCGGTTGGTCTTGGGAATATATGGAGGTTTCCGTATCTGTGTGCCAGATACGGCGGCGGAGTATTTCTTGTGGTATACATAGCGCTTGCGCTTACATTCGGATATACCATGATCATTGCCGAAACCGCTATAGGACGGGCAACCGGCAAGAGCCCGGTCGGAGCATATAACCATTATACTGATAACAGGCTGCTGAGAGGGGGCGGCTGGATAAATGCCATAGTTCCCATACTTATTGTACCCTATTATTCGGTCATAGGAGGATGGGTATGCAAGTATCTGTTTGAATATATGCACAGTGATATTAATGTTGTCGCTTCGGATGATTTTTTCCCGGAATTTATATCTGACGGGGCATCGGCCGAGCTGTGGTTCATTGTGTTCACGCTTATTGTTGTTATGATCATTCTGCTTGGTGTGCAGAATGGTATAGAGAAGGTTTCCAAGTTCTTAATGCCCGTTCTTGCAGTGCTTGCCGTTATAATAAGTATCTATTCGGTATCACGGCCGGGAGCCATGGAAGGTGTTAAATATATTCTGATACCCAATTTTTCCGACTTTTCGCTGATGACGGTAGTATCGGCCATGGGGCAGATGTTTTATTCATTATCCATCGCCATGGGTATTCTTATAACCTTCGGTTCATATGTCAGGAAGGAAGTCAGCATAGAGAAGTCAACCGTTCAGGTTGAGATATTTGATACGGCAATAGCCATACTTGCAAGCTTCATGATAATACCCGCAGTATTTGCTTTTTCCGGGGGAGATGCCGATGCTCTGAAGGCCGGTCCCTCTCTGATGTTTATGACCATGCCCAGGATATTTGCCAGTATGGGAATGGGAAGGATAATGGGTTTGCTGTTTTTCCTTCTGGTTCTTTTCGCCGCCGTGACAAGCGCGATCGCACTGTTGGAGAGTGCTGTGTCCACTTTTGCGGATGAGTTCGGATGGAGCAGAAAAAAGGGAACGATAATAATGACTGCTATCATGATCGTACTTGGCAGCCTGTCCTCTCTGGGATACGGACCCTTGTCTTCGGTTACCATAGCAGGCATGCAGTTTTTGGATTTCTTTGATTTTATAACGAATTCGGTAATGATGCCGATCGCTGCCCTTGCTACCTGCGTGCTCGTTGTAAGGTACATGGGGTTTGCCGAAATAGAAAAAGAGGTGACGCTCGGAGATCATCCCTTTAAACGTAAAAAGGTATTTAAGTTCATGATCAGGTTCCTGTGTCCGGTATTTGTCATCAT
This sequence comes from Lachnospiraceae bacterium UBA3641, assembly GCA_002373875.1. GTDB lineage: Bacteria > Bacillota > Clostridia > Lachnospirales > Lachnospiraceae > UBA2868. The sequence goes on along the minus strand of DFKQ01000089.1, from coordinate 11,345 downwards.
CATCCTGATAAGTTCGGTAGCGAGTGTATTGGGATTGGTCCGGATATAGGGGTCAGTGGAAGCATTGTTCGTAATCATATTCATTTGCGAAATTATACATATCAAGTAATATGTCATAGTAGTTATCAAGGGTTATCTCGTGCCTGCCGTCACGCATCGCTTCATACATGTACCTGTTGATATCACCCTTATAGTGGGAATAGTCCCGGTAATTGGCAAGATCGGTAATGATATCCTTGTCATCCTGGAAGTAAAAGAGACGGACATTGTCGCATTCAAGGAGCTTTTTGTACTCGCGTTCAAGAGTGCATATGGTGGCGGTTGCATTACCGCGAAGGACAACATCATCCCAGAAAAGGATGCTGTAGGGCGGTGCATACAGGTAGAAGGTCACATCGGGATGGGCCTTTATCTGCTCTATGAAGGGGTCGGTGAAGGCGTCCGCATTATCAAAGAAGACATCATAGGCCTTCTCCTCATTTCTTATAAGGATGCGGTTCGACATATAGGCAAGCCTGGCAGCGTATTTGGAGTATTCATAATCATCGCTCCAGTTATATGCATTTTCGGCATTAAATCCCTCACGGACATTGTTTATAAGGAATTTGGGCAAATAATCGAAGATCACGGATTTATTAAAGAGATAGTGGATGTCGCTTATACCGATATCCGCAACATAATAATCCTCAATGGTCTGGGGAAAGGCAGAGGCGGCATCTATAAAAAGATAGGTGTCAAGGCAGAATACCACATTCCGGGTTCCCTTATGCCTTAGGACCTCATCAAGAACAAGCCTGTAGTCACCATAGTGGGCCCCCTGGAGGGATATCTTGACACATTTTGCGCCAAAGATACCGTCTTCAAACCACTTGTAGTTAAAGTTCTCGCTCATGGAAGAACCGACTAGGGCGGTGTCATAATCAAGATTGCGCGCAAGTCCTATAGCACTTGTACGTTCATCGGTCTCAACATTGGTAAGCCCGAACCAGGGCTTGTGATACCTGCTGAAGGGATCGATGATAAAGACAAGAGCCGCAATGATGGCAAGGGTGAGCAAAGTGAATGCGATCGTGCTCTTTATGAACTTTACGGGGGTCATATCGGTATTTTTCATAAGACTTATTCCATGCTAGAAATTTTCATAAATAAATTCGGTAACTCCCGACAATGACAGTACAGACATCACAAGCAGGATAACGGTTGTTAAGACGGTAAGACCGGAAAGCTTAAGGGTTTCAAGCCTTTTTACCGAATTCTTGCAGTACATTGAGATAAAGGTGCATATAAGCAAAAAAGAGATTATTATAATGCACCCGCTTATATAAGGTGCCTTGTTTCCCAGGTTGAGGATAAGCCATTGAAGAAGCTGCATTTCATCGGGGGTTGCCGCAGCAACCAGCTCGATATTGACGGGGATCTTCTTGAAGTTGATAAACTGCCGGAAGAATGTGGCGGCTTCGCTTAAGGTGGGTGCCCTGAAGAAAACCCAGCTTATATTGACAAATATGAAGGTTCCGGCCTGCCTTAAGATCTTAGGGAGACGGGACATCTTATCTTTAAGGAGCTTGCTTAAGGTTATCCCGATGCCGTGGATGAGGCCCCAGATGATATAATTATAGGAAGCTCCGTGCCACAGACCGCTTAAGAAGAAGATAATGAACATGTTTATATAGGTTCTGACCTTACCCTTGCGGTTACCCCCGAGGGGTATGTATACATATCTGGTGAAGAAGCCTGTAAGGGTAATGTGCCATTTTTTCCAGAAATCGGCAACCGATACTGCCGTATAGGGAGACAGAAAATTATCCGGCAGATCGATATTTATCATAAGGCATATTCCCTTCGCCATATCGCAGTAGCCGGAAAAGTCAAAATATATCTGCATCGTAAAGGCGAGCATGACCATAAGCGCGTTTATGGGTCCCAGGTTCCCTGTATTTGAGTAACCCCATGTTACATATGGCGCAAGGTTATCCGCAAGAAGAACCTTTTTGGCAAGACCGGCCGCAAAGATGACAAGTCCGCCGGCAAGATTGCCGGGGTTTGGCTTCTTGCGTGACAGGTCGTTGAATTGGGGTATCAGATCACCGGCAAGTGCGATGGGTCCGACAGTTATCTTGGGGAAGAACGTAACATAGAGTGAGTAATCGAGCAGAGTATATCCGGTTTCGGGTTCCCTGTACTTATCGACCAGATACGATATCTGTGAAAAGGTGAAGTAGCTTATCCCGAGGGGCAGCAGGATGTTTTTTACGGTAAGCCCTGCATTAAAAAGGGAATTGATCATACCGGTAAAGAAACCGAGATATTTAAACCACACAAGCGCACCGATGTTTAAGATGATCCCCAATGCAAGAAAGCATCGCCTGATGCCCTGTGCGTAATCTTTTCTTAAGAGAAATCCGGCTATGCAGTAATTGACAAGGATACTTGAAATAAGGATGATGAGGGATAAAGGATTGTCACATGCATAGAAAAACAGCGAAGCCATAAGCAGAAATGCCTTGGACGCCGTATATGCTCCCCTTGAGTTAATAAAGAGACAGACCGTAACAACAAGAGGAAGGAAGACAAGAACAAATACATAAGAATTAAAAACCATTATATGCCCCTCAAAAAAACCCCTAAAACAAAATAATTATATATGAAGCCTGACCGAAATGCCATAGTAACTTTCGATAAATACCCAAAGGACACAGAAACTTCAAAAAACCACGTTGATTTATCGCTTTTAAGTTATTATAATCATGTCATATGTAAACTTATGTTGATCTATAGTAAACGAAATAAATAATTTCGTTTACTATAATAAATTATATCTATGAAAGTACGGAGATATATAAATGGGAGAGAATGATAACAATCAGGGAAATAACGGAGGCAACAGACCTCCCAAGAATCATCAGACCCTTCTTGTTCTGGTAATAGCGACACTTATAACCATGCTCATGGTATCGTATATGCGTACTTCGCTCGGTGCCGGGACCAACAAGAAGATAAGCTATAATGAATTTATTGAAAAGGTTGAAAAGGGCGAGATCGAAAAGGTCGTTATTGATTCCGATAAGATTGAGATCACACCCAAGAAGCAGGATGACAAATACGTCAAGAATACATTTTATGCAACACCCGTTAATGACGGTGAGCTGGCCGACAGGCTACTCAAGGCAGGTGTATCCTTTGAACAGAAGGAGGTATCCACTGCGGATCTTATTCTCCCGACCCTGCTGTATTACGGCGTACCTCTTGTATTTGTCTGGATAATCGTCAGTGTATTCATGAGAAGGATGAGCAAGGGCGGCGGCATCATGGGTGTCGGAAGAAGTAATGCCAAGGTATATGTCCAGAAGGAAACTGGTATTACCTTTAAGGATGTTGCGGGTCAGGATGAAGCCAAGGAATCACTTCAGGAGGTGGTTGACTTCCTGCATAATCCGGGTAAGTACGTTAAGATAGGAGCCAAGCTTCCAAAGGGTGCTCTTTTAGTGGGACCGCCCGGAACAGGTAAGACGCTGCTTGCCAAGGCTGTTGCGGGTGAGGCGCATGTACCCTTCTTCTCACTTGCGGGCTCTGACTTTGTTGAGATGTATGTAGGTGTCGGCGCATCAAGGGTCAGGGATCTGTTCAGGGATGCGACCAAGAATGCCCCTTGTATCATATTTATAGATGAGATCGATGCGATAGGTAAGAGCCGTGATTCAAGGTTCGGCGGCGGCAATGACGAACGTGAGCAGACACTTAACCAGCTCCTGTCCGAAATGGATGGTTTCGATACCAGTAAGGGTATCCTGATACTGGCCGCCACAAACAGGCCGGAGATACTTGATAAGGCCCTCCTTCGTCCCGGACGCTTTGACAGGCGTATAATCGTTGACAAGCCCGATCTTAAGGGACGTATCGAAACCCTTAAGGTACACAGCAAGGATGTCCTTCTTGATGACACGGTGGATATGGAGGAGATAGGTCTGGCAACAGCGGGTGCCGTAGGCTCGGACCTTGCGAACATGGTAAACGAAGCCGCCATAAATGCGGTTAAGAAGGGTCGTGAGGCAGTAAACCAGAAGGATCTTCTCGAAGCCATCGAAGTTGTGATGATGGGTAAGGAGAAGAAGGACAGGGTGATGAGTGCCGAGGAGAAAAAAATCGTATCCTTCCATGAGATCGGTCATGCCCTTGCCAGCGCCCTTCAGAAGAATACTGATCCCATACAGAAGATCACCATAGTACCACGTACAATGGGGGCACTCGGATATGCATGGTATGTACCCGATGAGGAGAAGCACCTGCGCAGCAAGATTGAGCTGGAGGAGCGTATCATCACGGCACTTGCGGGACGTGCGGCAGAGGAGATAGTCTTTGACTCCATAACGACAGGTGCGGCGAATGATATTGAACAGGCAACGGGTATAGCCAGGAATATGGTAACCCAGTACGGTATGTCCGAGAAGTTCGGACTTATACAGCTTGAATCGGTGCAGGATCGCTACTTAAACGGAGGCAAGGTGCTTGAATGCTCCGACAAGACAGCCGCAGATGTTGATACAGAGGTTATGCGGATAATAGCAGAGTCCTATGAGAAGGCTAAGCAGATGCTTAATGAAAACCGTGAGCTGATGAATGAGCTGGCAGCTTATCTTCTTGAAAAGGAGAGCATAACCGGTAAGGAATTCATGAAGATATTCAACCGTTATAAGGGGATAGAAGATCCGGATGCCGCAGAGGATAAGGACGGCGAAGCGAAGGAGACACCGGCCGATGATGCGAAGGGTCCGGTTGATAATAACGGTGAAGTAACTCTCGAACTTTCGGCTCAGGGACTCTATGCAAACATGACATCCGAAAGAAATAACGAACAGCTTAAGCAGTGTTAAGCAACTGTTACAAACAATAAAGATTTGGTATAATAAGGTCTGGGTCATGCCCGGACCTTAATTGAGTTAAAAAGAGAAAACGCCTGAAAATAAAATGAAAGAAAAAGACAATCCGGAATCAAAGAGAAGAAGCAAATATACCATAGCAACAATCTTGTTTGTAGTGATGATAATAATATCGGGACTTGTTACCCTGGTGACCATGATCTATTTCAGGCACAGGGTAAGGGAGGATATGAACCTTACGAAAAGCGTGGAAGGGGATCCCGAAAGATACTACTCTCTTGTTGTAAGGGATAATGACGATACTTACTGGCATTCGGCTTACGAGAGCATGAAGGCACAAGGGGAGCTGTACGACGTATATGTGGATATGGCAGGTAAGAACCTGTCGGTTGATTATTCCAAGTATGATCTTATGGAGATGGCCATCTCATCCAAGGTTGACGGTATCATATACGAAGCGGACGATTCGGAGCAATCACTGACGCTTATTAATAAAGCAGTGGCAGCAGGCATACCTGTGGTGACTGTGCGTACCGATGCGCCTGCCAGTGCAAGAAGGAGCTTCGTGGGGGTAAGCTTCTACAATCTGGGAATGGAATACGGGAAGCTGATAATCGATGCCGCAGGGGAGGTGATAAGGTCTAAGCCCTCCGATAAGAGAGATACCGTATCGGTCCTTGTTCTTACTGACGGCAATATGCAGGATACATCCCAGAATGTGGTCCTGTCGGCCCTTAAGGAAACAGTTCAGAAGGAGGCTGATGATTCTTACGAGATCATCATAGGAACGGCCCAGATAGATAACAGCGGTGAGTTTACCGCTGAGGAATCGGTGCGTGATCTTCTTTATTCCGCGTCGCTGCCGGATGTGATCGTGTGTCTTAACGAGGTCAATACGGAGAGCGTTTACCAGACCATTGTAGAGATGAACAAGGTCGGTAAATCGATAATACTGGGATATGATGATTCCGATATCGTTCTTAAGGCAATAGAGAGGGAGGGTATATACGCTTCCATAACGGTAGACAGCAGGCAGATGGGGCAGGATTGCGTGGAGGCGCTGAACGAGTATATAGTCTATAAGCGTGTAAGTGACTATTACGGTGTTGATTATAAGATAATAAACAGTAAAAATGTCTCGGAATACAGGATGAGCGAGGTGACGGATGAAGAGTAAGCGTTTTTTTTCCAATCTTCCCATACAGACGAGACTGATAGTCATTTTTCTTATCACAACGGCCCTTATATTCATGGTCAATGTTTTCGTTTATGTAAATATAAACGGGATGATTGAACAGATCGAAGCAGTGTATTCAAGTAACATAAGCCTGAATGAGCTGACCGATAAGCTCACCGATGTTCATGAGGAGATGGCCCGGTACCTGAAGACCAAGAGTACCGATTCCCTTGAGGAGTATTACAAGACCAGTCAGGAATACAGGGATCAGATCGAAGCCCTTACGATAAGCACGACTTCCACCGAAGTAAGGTATATGAAGAACTGCATAGTCAATATGTCATATACCTATCTTGACAGGGCGGATGCTGCCATAAATGCCAAGCGCGGAAGAAATGTATCCAAATATGTGGGAACCTATGATGATTGTCTGAAGATATTTGACTACCTTAACACATGCATTTATTCCCTTAACAATGAGCAGTTTAAGGAAAGCTCGGGCAATTATGCCGGTCTGCTCAAGTCGCTTAAGTATTCGGAGGTATTCTGCCTGACTATCCTTGTCCTTGTGGCTGTAAGCAATGTCCTTCTTATTATACTTGCGACCCAGTCCATTACCAATCCTCTTAAGCTCCTTGCCAGGAGAGCCAACGAGGTATCGGACGGTAAGCTGGAGGGTGAGCTGCTGACAGTGGAGTCGGAGGACGAGGTGGGGGTTGTTACCAAAGCCTTTAATCAGATGGTAACAAGCCTGAGGGATTATATAGAGCAGGTTAAGGACAATGCCCTTAAAGAAAGTGCCATGATGGAGAAGGAACTGAGAATGAATGCCGCCTTAAAGGATGCCCAGCTTAAATACCTGCAGGCCCAGATCAATCCCCACTTTCTCTTTAACACCCTTAATGCAGGTGCCCAGCTTGCCATGCTTGAGGGAGCGGACAGGACCAACACCTACATACAGAAGATGGCTGATTTCTTCAGATATAATATCAAGAAGGATCATGAGCTTGTGACCATAGCGGATGAGATAGAGCTTATAGATAACTATATATACATACTTAATGTACGCTTCTCGGGTGACATTCATTTTGAGAAGTATATCGATGAGGAACTGACCTCAATAGAGATACCCAGCATGACCCTGCAGCCGATAGTTGAAAATGCCGTCAACTACGGTATCAGAAATATAGACTGGGAAGGTCTTATCACCCTGTCCCTGTACGGTGAGGGTGACAGGGCCTGTATATCGGTTAAGGATAACGGGGTGGGAATGCCGCAGGACAAGATAGACAGGATACTGTCTGATGAGCTTGTTCCGTCAGAACCGACGGGTGATTCCAACGGAATAGGACTTACAAATGTTATATCAAGGCTTGATCTTCATTATAATGTGGACAATATCTTTAATATATATTCGGAAGGGGAAAACAAGGGTACGGAGGTGATTATCCGTGTCCCGTTTGGACAGTAAGCTCCGGGGGATCTGTCAGAAAGGACGATATTATGTACAAAATACTGCTTGCGGATGATGAAGGGATCGTGATCGATTCGCTTAAGTTCATAATAGAGAAGAACTTTCCGGATGTCTGCCAGATAGAATCGGCCAAGACAGGAAGAAAGGTAATAGAGCTGGCGGAGAGCTTCAGGCCCGATATTGCCTTCATGGACATACAGATGCCCGGTATCAACGGTATCGATGCAATGAAGGAAATAAGGGAGATCAACAAATCGACCATCTTCATAGTCATGTCTGCCTATGACAAGTTTGACTATGCCAAGGAAGCCATTAACCTGGGGGTACTTGACTATCTTAACAAACCCGTGGATCAGGGAAGGATAGTCGAGGTCCTTAAGCGTGCCATGAAGATGATCGATGACGAGAAGGAGCGAAGGAGCCAGGACCTGCTCATTAAGGAGAAGCTGGAAACGGTGATCCCGATAATAGAGAACAATATGATCTACACTGCCCTTTTCAGGGATGATTACGATGAAGAGCTCGATAACTTCAAGGATCTGCTGTCGATAGATAAGGACTACGGATATGTGATCCTTCTGGAGTGGGGAGACAATCAGGCTGAGCATCATCTTACCAATGCAGTGGGATCGGGGATCAGGATGCAGTCCTACTATAAGGAGATCAGGGAGGTGGTCAAGGGTTTTTACGAGTGTATCATAAGCTCCATGATGACCAACCGCGTGATCATATATGTGCCCTACGGGAAGAATACGCTTGAGTATACCGAGCGTATAGAGATAATCGAGAAGACCAGGACGATGATCCGCAAGCTCAAGCAGTACATTGATGTAAGGTTCAGGGCCGGGATCGGGTCGGTGGCTACCCTTTTGGAATGCGCAAGGTCCTACGAGGAGGCCCAGCGGGCGTTAAGGAAGAGCGACGGTACCGTAGCTCATGTTGCGGATCTTCCCATAACGGTAAGCTATGAGGACAATTACCCCATCGATCAGGAACGCCGTTTATTCGAAATGACTGAGAAGGGTAATGAAAATGAAGCCCTTATTGCAGCCAACAGCTTTTTCGGATGGATGGTCGAGAACTATGGGGATCACATGATGGACATTAAGCTTAAGGCTCTTGAATTCGTCCTGTGGTCGGAGCATATCGCGTTCAATGAGGGAGGCATGAAGTACAACTTCCTGTCAAGACAGGACTACCTGCCATCTCTTCTTGGCCTTAACACCCTTGATGAGGTACAGCAATGGTTTACAAGCAAGATAGGAGCAGCCTGCCGGGATGTTGAGGAGAGCAGGCAGAAGCAGTCCTCCTCTTCGGTGGAAAGGGCAAAATCATATATAGCGGAGCGTTACAATAAGGATATTTCCCTTGATGATGTATCGAGGGAGGTGGACATAAGCCCCTATTATTTCTCCAAGCTTTTCAAAGAGGAAACGGGAGAGAACTTTATAGAGTATCTGACTTCCTTAAGAATAAATAAGGCGAAGCAGCTTATCAGCGGAACCGACCTGTCGATGAAGGAGATATGTACTGAGGTCGGATACTCCGATCCCAACTACTTCAGCCGGATATTTAAGAAAAATGTAGGAGTTACACCTACTGAATATAAGGAGAATGTGTAAATGAAGATCAAAATGAAGGCAGGAGGCCGGCTCTTCATATATATGATCATGCTGGCTGTGCTTCTGTCAGGCTGCACTGGTGAGGACAATAAGCAGAAAGAAACGGTCAATACGGACAGTGACAGGATACAGATAGGCATGAGCTTTGATTCTTTCGTTATCGAACGCTGGCAGAGGGACAGGGATGTGTTTGTCGCTACCGCAAGAGAGCTGGGTGCGGAAGTCAATGTACAGTCGGCTAACGGTGAGGTCGAAGAACAGATATCCCAGATAAAATACTTCATTAACAGGAAGGTTGATGCTATAGTGGTGGTTCCTATAGATGCCGAGGCTCTTACGGAGGTTGTTGTCAAGGCTAAGAAGGCCGGGATACCCGTCATGTGCTATGACAGACTGATCAAGAATGCTAATTCCGACCTCTACATTTCATTTGACAATGAGAAGGTCGGAGACCTCATGGGCAGGGCCTTATACGATAAGCTTGGGAAGAACAGGAAGATAATAGAGGTGTGCGGTCCCAAGAGTGACAACAATGTTGAGCAGGTGGCTGTGGGATTCAGCTACCAGTCACGCAAGAATGCCGCGCAGATAATAGATACCTGTCATTGTGAGGGCTGGCATTCCGAGATAGCATATGATTATATCCTCTCCCATGAGGACCTTGTTAAGAAGACGGATGGGATAATGTGCGGTAATGATGCGCTGGCCGGCGTTGTGATCAAGGCTCTGTCGGAAATGAGGCTTGCAAGTGATATTGTTGTGGTAGGTCAGGACGCAGATCTTGAAGCCTGTCAGAGAATAGTGGAGGGTACTCAGGAGATGACGGTATATAAGCCGGTGGAGAACCTGGCCAAGGCAGCAGCCGAATACGCTGTTGCTCTGGCAAAGGGGGAAGAGGTAAAGACTGCCACAAGATATAATGACGGAACCTACGATATTCCCTTCATCAAGCTTCAGCCCATCGCAGTAAATGCAAAGAACATGGATGAGACGATCATAGCAGGAGGCTACCATCTTAAGGAGGATGTGTATCTGAACAAGTAGCACAATCTTGCCCTGTGCTAGATTATGAACAAAATAATGCTATAATGACTAAAAAATGAACGAAATATGAACAAATAAATGAAGCAGTTAACAATTTTGTACTATTTCTTTCATGATATAGTGTCTAATGTAACAAGTAGCAATTCGCTTTTTGCGGATTGTATGACAATTTCAAAGGGAGGAAATCAAGAAATGAAGAAGAAATTACTTGGTGCAATTCTCAGCGTAGCAATGGTTGCTACATTACTTAGTGGATGTGGTGGCGGATCTGCCGCAGCTCCTGAAGCAGCTCCTGCAGCTCCTGCAGCTGAAGCTCCTGCAGAGGAAGCTCCTGCGGAGGAAGCAGCTCCTGCAGAGGAAGCTCCTGCAGAGGAAGCAGCTCCTGCAGCAGCAGCCGGATCAAAGGTTGGTGTAGCAATGCCTACCAAGGATCTTCAGAGATGGAATCAGGATGGTTCTAACATGGAAGCAGAGCTTAAGGCAGCAGGTTACGAAGTTGACCTTCAGTATGCTTCAAACGATGTTCAGACTCAGGTTTCTCAGATCGAGAACATGATCAACAACGGATGTAACGTTCTGGTTATCGCTTCAATCGAAGGTGATTCACTTGGTACAGTTCTTGCTTCCGCTAAGGAAAAGAACATCCCCGTTATCGCTTATGACCGTCTTATCATGAACACAGATGCAGTTTCTTACTATGCTACATTTGATAACTACATGGTAGGTACCAAGCAGGGCGAGTACATCAGGGATCAGTTAGACCTTGACAATGCTGATGGTCCTTTCAACCTTGAGGTTACCACCGGTGATCCCGGCGACAACAACGCAAGGTACTTCTATCAGGGTGCTATCGACGTTCTTCAGCCCTACATCGACGAGGGTAAGCTCGTTGTTAAGTCAGGTCAGCTTGACTTCGATCAGGTTGCTACAGCTTCCTGGTCATCAGAGAACGCACAGAGCCGTGCAGAGAACATCGTATCTTCGAACTACTCAGATGGTTCAAACATCGATGCTTGGCTTTGCTCAAACGACTCTACAGCACAGGGTGTAGTTGCAGCTCTTGATGCTAACTACAACGGCGAGTGGCCTATCATCACCGGTCAGGACTGTGATATCGTTTCTGTACAGAACATGATCGCCGGCAAGCAGTC
>DFKQ01000061.1 GCA_002373875.1 Lachnospiraceae bacterium UBA3641 | reverse complement strand
TGTCTATCTTCAAGGATACACGTACTCTTGCATCACAGGTTGTTAAGATGGTTGGTCAGATCCTTTCAGGTGAGACAGTTGATGTTAACGATACCGAGACATATGACAATGGTACAGGCGTTATCCCTTCATACCTTTGCGAGCCCGTATTTGCTGATATCAACAACTACAAAGAGCTTCTTATCGACTCAGGTTACTACACAGAGGATCAGCTTAAGTAATTCTTAAGCATAACAGAATGAACTTTAACTATACAGGCGGGCCCCAAAACCCGCCTGTAGGTTTAAGTAAAGCTTTCTTGGAGAAGACAAAATCTATTTGGGAGGGATTAACTTTGGCAAATTTAATACTCGAAATGAAAAACATTACCAAAACCTTTCCTGGTGTAAAAGCACTTGACAATGTTAACCTTCAGGTTGAAGAAGGCGAGATCCACGCTCTCGTTGGTGAGAACGGCGCCGGTAAGTCGACCCTTATGAATGTTCTTTCGGGAATCTATCCTTACGGAACATATGAAGGTGACATAGTCTATAAAGGAGAGGTATGTAAGTTCAACAAGATCAAGGATTCGGAGTCCAGGGGAATCGTTATAATCCATCAGGAGCTGGCACTTATTCCTTATATGACCATAGGTGAGAACATGTACCTTGGTAATGAGCGCGGTAAGAGTGCAGCGATCGACTGGAACGAGACCTACGGTGAAGCCGATAAATACCTTAAGATGGTTGGTCTTGAGGACAGCTCAAGAACACTGGTCAAGGATATCGGTACAGGTAAGCAGCAGATGGTTGAGATAGCCAAGGCACTTGCCAAGCACGCCAAGCTGCTTATACTTGACGAGCCCACGTCTTCACTTAATGAGCAGGATTCCAAGGCGCTTCTTGATCTGCTTCTTGATTTTAAGAAGCAGGGAATGACTTCGATTATCATATCTCACAAGTTGAATGAGGTTGCTTATGTGGCTGACAAGATCACGGTAATTCGTGACGGTTCCACTATCGAAACCTTAAATGCCAAGACTGAAGAGATTTCAGAAGATAGAATAATAAAGGGCATGGTTGGCCGTGAGCTTACCGACCGTTTCCCGAAGAGGCATGATGTCAAGATAGGTGATATCAGTCTCGAAGTTAAGAACTGGACCGTACACCATCCCAAGTATGTTGAGAGAAAGGTTGTTAATGACGTTTCCATGAATGTACGTAAGGGTGAGGTTGTAGGTATTTACGGACTTATGGGTGCCGGACGTACCGAGCTTGCCATGAGTATCTTCGGTAAGTCATACGGAACAAACATCACAGGTACAATGACGATCGATGGTAAGGAGGTTCATATCAATACCATCAAGGATGCCATAGAGCACAAGATCGCATACGTTACCGAGGATCGTAAGGGCAACGGACTTGTTCTTACCAACCCTATCAAGATAAATACGACTCTTGCAAACCTTAAGGCAGTAAGTAATAAGGGTATCATTGATAAGGATAAGGAATATCAGGTTGCAGTTGAGTATAAGGACAAGCTCAAGACCAAAACCCCTTCGGTTGAGCAGAATGTAGGAAACCTTTCCGGTGGTAACCAGCAGAAGGTTCTTCTTGCCAAGTGGATGTTTGCTGATCCCGATATACTGATCCTTGATGAGCCTACAAGAGGTATTGACGTAGGTGCTAAGTATGAGATTTATTGTATCATCAACGATCTTGTGGCAGAGGGCAAGTCGGTTATCATGATCTCTTCGGAGCTTCCCGAGGTTCTCGGAATGTCCGACAGGATATATATAATGAACGCAAGCCGCATGGTCGGTGAATTAAACAGCGAGGAAGCTACTCAGGAAGCAATAATGAGCAGTATCCTTAAGTCAGGAAGGGGTGAATAATTATGGAAAAATCAAGCGTATTGTTAACACTGAAAAAATACACCATGGTCATCGCCCTTGTTGTTGTATTTATCATATTTGCAATTGCTACGGGTGGTAAGATCCTGTTTCCCCAGAACATAACAAACCTTTTGTCCCAGAATACATATGTATTCGTGCTTGGTGTCGGTATGCTTTTATGTATACTGACCGGCGGTAACATCGACCTTGCAGTAGGTTCGGTATTATGCTTTGCGGCAGCTATAGGATCAACCATGATGAATAAGGGTATGAGCCCTATCATAGGTGTTATAGTAATGATCCTTGTAGGTCTTCTGGTTGGAATATGGCAGGGCTTCTGGATTGCCTATATAAAGGTTCCGCCATTCATCGCAACTCTTTCGGGTATGTACGCTTTCAGGGGACTTGCAAACGTAGTTCTTGAAGGTATGGATGTAAACCTTAAGGGCTTTACCGGATTCATCAATCTGTTCGGTGGCGGCGCTGACTGCTATATCAAGGATTTTGCAGGTCCTACTCAGGCAATGCTTAATTCGGAAGACGGTGCCAAGATACTTGAAACCTATAATGCAGGTCAGATACTTGATGCCGGACGTGCGGGACATATCAATTATCTGTGTATGGCAGTCGGAATAATAGTTGTTATAGTTTTCATCGCCATGGTTGCCAAGGGACGTATGAATGCTGTCAAGCGCGGATATGAGACCACACCTCTCGGATCTGAAATAATAAAATGTATCCTTATAAGCGCGGCTATCCTCTTCATCACAGAGAGACTGGCTGAGTATAAGGGAATTCCCACATCCTTCATTTGGGTATTGCTGGTAGTGCTTATTTACGGTTATGTAACGACAAGGACCAGAATAGGCCGTCACCTGTACGCAGTCGGCGGCAACGTTAAGGCAGCCGGTCTTTCAGGTATCAATACCAAGTTCGTTTATTTCTTCGCTTATATGAACATGGGCCTTCTTACGGGACTTGCCGGTGCGCTTGTTGCCGCAAGACTTACCAAGGCAACACCTAAGATGGGTGAAGGCTACGAGATGGATGCCATCGGTGCCTGCTTCATCGGTGGAGCCAGTGCTTACGGTGGAATAGGTACGGTTCCCGGAGTTATCATCGGTGCTCTTCTTACCGGTGTTATCAACCAGGGTATGTCACTTATGGGAATTGAAGCTAACTGGCAGAAGGTTGTTAAAGGTTTGGTTCTCCTTGTTGCCGTTATCTTCGATGTAGTATCGAAGAATGAGAAGAAATAGAGAGGAGGGATGACAATATGAATAACGTAGGAAAAGTATTAAAAGCTCATACAATGAAGATTGTCCTGGTCCTCGTAGTTATCTTCTTCTGGATGATGACCAGGAACGGCAGCTCGATTTTAAAGCCCGAGAATATTACGGCTCTTATAAATCAGAACGCATATGTATATGTGCTTGCAACCGGTATGTTGATGTGTATGCTCATTAAGGGTAACATTGACCTGTCAGTAGGTTCGGTAGTTTGTTTCGTAGATACGGTTGGTGCGATCCTTATGGTAAAGCAGGGACTTCCCGTTCCTGTGGTAATGCTTGCAATGCTTGTTTTAGGTCTTATAATAGGATGCTTTATGGGCTGGGTTATCGCTTATCTTAATATCCCGCCATGGATCGCAACGCTGGCAGGCTACCTGTCATTCAGGGGTCTCGGTACCGCGATCGTAAACGGCCAGACTATAGGTATAGGCCAGTGTGAGTCATACCTTAAACTCTTTAACGGTAATATACCGGCACTCTTCAATATAGGTGCTTTAAACGGTATGTGTGTTCTTATAGGTGTTGCCGCCTGTGTTATTATAGTGGTTTCACAGCTTAAGGACAGGGCAAACAAGTTAAAGAAGGGTTATGAGGCTGATTCATTCTCAACCGTTATAATAAGGTGTATTATCCTGTGTGCTGTTATTCTCTTCTTTACATTCAAGTTAGGACAGGATAAGGGTATTCCCTTTACACTTGTATGGGTAGCAGTGATAGCGCTTGTTTATAACTTCATCACAAGTAAGACCGTTATCGGACGTTACTTCTATACAATGGGTGGTAACGTTGAGGCTACAAGGCTTTCGGGTATCGATACCAAGAAGATCCTCTTCCTTGCATACCTTAATATGCAGTTCCTTACAGTCATCACCAGCTGGATCTCAATGGCAAGGCTTTCGGCAGCCAACCCCAACGCAGGTCTGAACTACGAGCTTGATGCGATCTCGGCATGTATCGTCGGCGGTGTATCAGCGTACGGTGGTTCGGGTTCCGTATTCGGTATGATCATAGGTGCTACGCTTATAGGTGTCATCAACCTGGGTATGAGTCTTATGAACGTTGATTCCAACTGGCAGAAGGTGGTTAAGGGTCTCGTACTTCTTGCAGCCGTTGTATTTGAGATATTCAACAACAGGGACAAGAAGAAAGCCTGAGTGGCAGATTAATAAAGGGTATTATATTTGCCAATAGATGGGGGCGGCTATTCGGGTTTATCCCGGTAGCCGTCCCTTGACTTTCTTAAACATTTTTTTTATCTTTAGTACGGAGTACTTGTTAGTCACATCAGGAGAAACAGCATGGAAATTTTGGGTTTTTCGGATTTAACATGGATAAGCGGCATAGCATTTATCCTCTGTCTGGGCTTTGGTATATATATGGTAAAGACCGGTAAGCCCGGTTTTGTAAGAAGCTTTAACGATAACTCAAGCTACAGGGATAAGGAGCAGTATGCAAAAAAGGGAGGCCGCCTCTTACTGTGTCTTGCGGCCGTCTGTCTTGTCATGGGAGCGGTTGCCTTTGTAAGTCCCACGGCTTCAAATATAATCGGCATACTGGCTCTTGCGGTTTTTGCCTATTTCTGGAAGAAGATGAGCGATGAATTCGGCCCTGTTTGATCTTGATGAAGAATTAAAGAAGCTGCCCGATAAGCCGGGTGTCTATATCATGCATGATGAGGATGACAACATTATCTATGTGGGTAAGGCGGTCATCCTTAAAAATCGTGTCCGTTCGTATTTCCGTGATAGTACAGGCAAGTCACTTAAGATAAGGACCATGGTAAGTAAGATCGCATGGTTTGAGTATGTTGTTACCGATTCGGAACTGGAAGCACTGGTTCTTGAGAATAATCTGATCAAGGAAAATCAGCCCAAATATAACACACTCCTTAAGGATGACAAGACATATCCCTATATCAAGGTAACTATAGGAGAGGACTATCCAAGGATCTTTATGACCCGTAAGGTAAGGAAGGATAATGCCAGATATTACGGACCCTATACATCTGCGGGCGCAGTTAAGGATACAATAGAGCTATTATGTAAGCTTTATAAGATAAGGACATGTACCAATAAATATAACTCCGATATATTTGACGGCGGGGCATCCGTGGAAGAAAAAATGGGGAATGCATGTCTATATTATCATATACATCAATGCTCTGCTCCCTGCCTTGGAATAGTAAGCAAGGAGGCTTATTTAAGATCGATCCGGGGAGCGGTTGACTTCTTAAACGGGAATTACAGACCTCTCATTAACGAGCTTACCGATAAGATGAATGCTCAGGCAGAGGCACTGGAATTCGAAGACGCAGCAGTTACGAGAGACCTTTTGGAGAGTGTTAAGGCTGTTGCCCAGAAGCAGAAGATCACCGACACAGGAGGAGAGGATAAGGATATAATCGCCATGGCCAGGGAGGGTGATTCTGTCATTATTCAGGTCTTCTTTATAAGGGATGGTAAAATCATAGGCCGTGAACATTATTATATGAAGCATACCGAGCAGACGGAGGATAATGAGATAATCCGCAATTTCGTCATGCAGTTCTACGCAGGGACTCCCTATATACCTAAGGAGCTTATTATACCTGCCGTCATTGATGATATGGACCTGTGTGCCGACTGGCTTTCCCAAAAACGTGGAAGCAGGGTTAAGCTGACTGTCCCTGTTAAGGGTAAGAAGGAGAAGCTGGTAGAGCTTGCCGAGAAGAATGCAAGGATAGTACTGCAGCAGGATCTCGATAAGATAAAGAGGAACAAGGCAAGGACTGAGGGAGCTGTAAAGGAGCTTATGGAGCTGCTTGATATTGAAGGCATCAGCCGGATGGAGGCATATGATATCTCGAACATAAGCGGGTATGATTCAGTAGGTTCCATGGTGGTGTATGAGCAGGGAAGACCCAAGAGGAATGATTACCGTAAATTTAAGATAAAGAGTGTTGAAGGTCCGAATGATTATGCAAGCATGAATGAGGTCCTCACAAGAAGGTTTGAGCACGGCTTGTCGGAAAAGGCTTCGGAAGATAAGGGTGAGTACGGAAGATTCTCCAGGTTCCCGGATCTTATACTTATGGACGGCGGACGGGGTCAGGTGAACATAGCGCTTGAGGTACTTGATAATCTGGGACTTGATATTCCGGTATGCGGAATGGTCAAGGATGACAACCACAGAACCAGAGGTCTTTATTTCAACAATGTGGAAATTCCGATATCAAGAAATTCCGAGGCTTTTAAGCTGATAACAAGGATACAGGATGAAGCCCACAGGTTTGCCATAGAATTCCACAGGTCCTTAAGGAGTAAGGGGCAGGTCCATTCTGTGCTTGATGATATCGAAGGAATAGGACCGGCAAGGCGCCGGGCGCTTATGAAAAGCTTTGATTCAATTGATGAGATAAAGGCAGCGGATGTGGACCGTCTTATGCAGGTACCGTCAATGGACAGAAAAGCGGCGGAAAATGTGTATTCCTTTTTCAGGGAGGAGGCATCAACTCCGTGATTCATTTCCCGAACCCACATCCATCACCGTTTATTAACCATCATTAGCTCTATCCTCAGTCTTACCTACCGGTATCATCACATCCGAGAAGAATTCCTTATCCTCATGATGAAATCTCGCCATGCCGCCGTATTTTTCGGCGGTGGATGCGATGGATTTAAGACCGAGACCGCTTCCGCCGCTTCTGGTGGATAAGTACTGCCCATCCTTCATACGGGGACTTCCGTCAAAGGAATTGGTGCATACGATGATGAGATTGCTGCCGCCCTTTATGCGGACGGCAAGATCTATGAAACGGTCAGCCTCGGGAACATCACCGCAGGCGAGGATGGCATTCTCAAGGATATTCCCAAGGAGACTGCACAGCTCCACATCCGGTATACCGGGTTCCCTTGGGATATCTATCTCCAGATCCATGGTTATGTGCATGCCCTCGGAAAGATGGGCATAGTAGTTAAGGATCGCATTGACCGGGACATTCTTACAGAAGCTCATGGTCTCTCTTTCCGGCTGCAGGGCTTTATACTGGTTAAGATAATCCCTTATGGCCTGCAGGTCTCCCTTTACCGACAGGTCATCAAGGGTTGCGATGGTGTGCTTAAAATCATGGCGCACCCTTGCGCTTTCGTCGATGTAGCGCATCTGTGCCTGATAGAAGCTCTCCTGGATCTCAAGCATACGGTTTCTCTCTTCCATGGCAGCCTTTTCCATCATGTCCGATACGATATAATAGAAGAGTACACAGAGCAGGCACAGCAGGGTAAAGAAGAGGATAAGAGTACCCCAGTAAGCTATCTGCATCAGGTTCACGTGAAGCGTCTCGTATTTTCTCGGAGAGATGAGCAGGTTAAAGACAAGGAAGATCCCCCATACAGGGACAGAGGCTATGTATACCCTTGGGACATCGAGACCGTCGATGATCTGATAGGCCCTGCGGGATACGGGGCGATATACCAGAGCCGTAAATACGGTTGCGATCACGGCCTGAAATACGGCAGCCTGTAAGCTAAAGTCATTGAGCACTCCGTGCGGATGGATCTTAGCATCAAAGCCGTTTGCGATATTTACAATAAAGCTCATAAAGGCAAAGACAAGCACGGCGACAGACAAGGCCTTGTAAACCGGTGCCTTGATGCATTTTATATAAACGATGAAAGCGGGAATGATGATTATGGGTATAAGGGCATTGCGGGGGATCATAAACAGGGACTTAAGCACTGCCACAACAAGGGATGCTGACAGGAGGGTGCTTACAACAAGGATACGGGTTTTCATGCCGTCATATCTCAGCTGATTCCTCATTGCCGCAAAGCATAAAACAGTCGAAGGAAAGATAAGATACCAGGTGATAAGGGAAGTGAAAAATGCAGTCAGATTCATTTGCCCATCCTCCGTATCTTCCGTTCATTTCTCAGGCTGTCAAGCTGGTAGTTCTGCCATATATTTCTGAAATTCCCCGATATGTTCGATGCGATGGGGAACCTTTCTCCGCCCTCTAAGATACAGACATTACCCTCGACATTGCTTACAAAGTCCAGATTCACAAGGACACCACGGGTGATGGTAATAAACCGCTTCTCCTGTGATAATTCCTCCTGTATTCCCGCAAAGGGAAGCCTTGTCTTATATGATGTGCCCGGTGCCTGCATGATTTCCAGATAATTCCTCTCCGCCGTCCGGATGTACATGATATCGGGGTAGCAAATTGCGTAGTCCTGTCTGTCACTTGTAAAGGTAAGTCTGGGAGTTGCGTTATACTCGGTCTTTTTCATAAGGACATCATCCATGACCTTGAAGATACGTGTCTTATCGGCTGGTTTTTCGATATAATCATAGGCATGTATGGAGAGGGCATCCCCCATAAAGCCGTCGCTGGAGGTTAGGAAGATGATGATGGCGTGCCGGTCGGCTTCGAGGATCCTCCTTGCGGCATCCACTCCCGTCATCCCGGACATAAAGATGTCCATGAAAACAGCGGCATAGGCAAGGGGCCTGTACGCCTTTATAAATTCCTCCGCGCTGTGAAAGGCAGAGACCGTGATCTCCACATCTGCCATGATGGAGTATTCTTTTATCACCAACAGGAAGGAGTCTATCTCTGTCTGTTCATCATCTACGATCGCTATGTTCATGCTAATACACCTGTGTAGTTTTCCTTTAATTCATTAATCATCATAATGTCCTCTGCAGGAGACTATATAAAGGATAGCGTTCTCTTCATAATAGACAATGCGGTTTTCTTCATCAATGCGGCGGCTCCACATGCCACTCAGGTTTCCTTTTAGTGGCTCCGGCTTTCCGATACCTTCAAATGGGCTGCGCTTGATATCTTTGATCAGGGCATTGATGCGTTTAAGTGACTTTCTGTCCTGTGTCTGCCAATAAATATAATCATCCCAGGCACGATCTTCCCATAAAGTTCTCATTATCAGTCCTCAATAAGCTCATGCTCCTCAAAATGAGCCTTGCCCTCTCTAATATCTCTTGCAATGCCTTCGAGGTATCGCATATTGCTTTCTGAATAAAAAGGATCTGCGGAAACCTCGAAAGGAATGCGTCTTTCACGACCTACCTTTTTTGCGAAAATTGTAAAGGCAGCACTCATGGATAAGCCCATATCGGAACATGCCTGCTCCATACTCTTTTTAACATCTGAATCAAGCTTAAAATTTACATTAACAGTCTGTGCCATACATCCACACTTCCTTTCCCAATAGATGCAAATCTTCTTACACTATTATATTACCATAAATAAAGAAAAATACAAGAATATTTCTTTATATCTACCATATAAAATTCTTGGAATAAAAATTCGTCACAGTTTTGGAGGAATTCGTCACAGTTTTATTGAAAA